>SLDH01000005.1 GCA_007125415.1 Roseovarius sp. | reverse complement strand
GTCAAGGTTCGCTCCACACGTCCGCCCCGTGAGGCGATCCTACGGCCGGTGTCGGCCACCGAAGCGACGGTCGAACTGATTACACCCGAAGAAGGGGTCTCACCGGGGCAGGCCTGCGTGTTTTATGAAACGGGCGGCAGCCGGGTTCTCGGCGGCGGGTGGATCTGGCGCGGCTGAGCGGCAGAAGGTGGCGGGTCTGACCGGGTTCGCCTCTGCCGGTGCTGAATGCCCCGGGCATCCCGGGCGGGGATGCCGCCGAATCGGTGTGACATGGTCTGGAGTCAGTCTCGATCAACCTGAAGCGGCCCCCACCAAGCCGCGCAGGGGCAAGGACCAGGCGGAGATGATCCAAGCTGATCGGGAAGCACTCTAGCCCGCCGGCACATCCATCATCGCG
Organism: Roseovarius sp.; assembly: GCA_007125415.1. Taxonomy (GTDB): domain Bacteria; phylum Pseudomonadota; class Alphaproteobacteria; order Rhodobacterales; family Rhodobacteraceae; genus Roseovarius. Next base: position 6,051 of record SLDH01000005.1, on the reverse strand, counting down.
GTGAACTCCGCCTCGGCGGCGGTTTCGGTGCCGACACGGGCCGTGCCGCCAAAGCGCCAGACCTTGCCACCCGGCTTGCCGCGCAGCGTCTGCATCTGCATTTCCAGCACATCCCCCGGCACCACCATGCGGCGAAACTTGCACTTGTCGATGGACATGAAATAGACGAGCAGGTGCTTGTCTTCCATCTGCAGATGGGCCCCGACCATCACCGCCGCTGTCTGGGCCATGGCCTCCACGATGGTGACGCCGGGCATGATCGGCTTGCCGGGAAAATGCCCCTGGAAATGGGGCTCGTTCATGGTGACATTCTTGATGCCGCAGGCGCTCTGGCACCCATTGAGATCAACAACCTTGTCGACCAGAAGAAAGGGGTAACGGTGAGGAATAAGCCGTTGGATCCGGTGAATATCTGCTGTGGTCGATTGCTCGGTCATGAGGCTTCCTTTCGCGGCGCAAGGCTCTGGTATCAAGCCGAACCCTCAAGAGCAAGCCAGCCTATGGATCCTGCACATCCTCGAGAATCTCATGACCCACGCCGATCCGTTGATCAATCCGCGAGATCGCAAGGTCGGTGATATCTACGATATCGGCACTCAGAAGCACGCTGCGCACGTCCATCACCACAACGCCGCCCGCGTCCCGCATGATCTCGACGAGGATCGGCTCGACCGTCCGCATGAAAATGATCGGTGCGCGCTCGCGATTCTGTTCAAGCTCGCGCACGGCGCGGTCGCTTTCCTGCCGGATGGTCTGCACCTTGGCGTCAAACGCATTGGCAAGATCACGGAATTCTTCCGGCGCGGTTTCCTCGCGAAGTCGCGTCAGTTCGAGCTCCTCGGCCTCAAGCTCGGCCTCGAGTTCGCGATTTCGCGCGATCAGCGCCTCGCGCCGCGACAGGTACGCATCGCTCAGCGACTGGCCAAGCTGGGTTTCCGCAAAGAGCTTGTCCCGATCGAGCACCAGTATCTCGCTCTGCACAACGCCGACTTCCTGAGCCACCGACGGGCTCAGGGCCAAGCTGCAGGCAATGGCCACGCTAGCCAGCAGCCGACGCATCAGAATTCCGATCTTACCGTCAGATCGAAATTCTGCGTCTTGTCACCCGATTGTTTTTTCAGGGCCCGGCTGAAATTCATCCGCAACGGACCGAAGGGTGATTGCCAGAAGATGGACACCCCAATGGCATGACGGTCCTTGAATCCTTCCGATGCAATCGGCCCCACCGCATTGGAGGTGTCCACGTCCCAGATTGCGCCGATATCATAGAAGGCACCACCGGTTATGCCGTATTCTTCAGGCAGGCCGATCGGAAACTCCGCATCCAGTTTGAGGGCTGCATAGAAATTACCGCCCAGATGCTCGTCACCTTCGGTCGGTCCGATCCCGCCCGGCTCGAAGCCGCGGATGATCTGATGCCTGAACCGGTCGATGGCCCGGCTCTCCTCGCCGCCGAAGAAATGCAGCGCGCCGCCTTCGAGCGATGCCCGGAGCAGGAGGTCCTCATTGAAAACCCGTGTCTGGCCGACCAGGCGGCCGGTGGTCTTGATGAAGCGCTGATCACCACCCAGCCCGGCGAATTCCTGTCCGAACGACAGAAGAACACCCGCATTGGGGTTGAGCCCCGTACGCCGAGAGTCAAATGTGTAATTGTACCCAAGAGCGCTGGAGAAAAGCCCTTTCTGCGCGGCCTCCTTTGCCAGAATGCCATCTGGTTCCCTGACGAGGGTGGACCTATCATTGCGAAACTGGCCGAAATAATTGTCCATGTCACCATAACGCGCCAGGTAGAAGAGCGACAAGCGGCCATTGTCGCTCACCGGGAATGTCAGGCTTGGCCGGAACTGGCCGATGATGCTGTCATAGAAATCATTCGACTCTCCGGTTGTCTCCTGAAACGAAGTGGCAAGGCTGAATTCGACATCCCGGCCCAGAAAGGACGGTTCAACAAAATTGACGATATAGTTGGCGGTGTCAGTGGATGCCGAAACCTGAAAAGTAAGCTGCTGACCACGGCCGAGGAAATTCCGCTCCGACAGGCCGAGCAATATGCCCACACCGCCGCTGGTCGAATAGGAAACACCGAACGACAGGCTCCCGGTGGTCGTTTCCTCGACATCCACGTCGACGATGACCTGATCAGGCCGGGAACCCTCCCGCGCATTGACATCTACATTGCTGAAATAGTTCAAAGCCCGGATCCGGCTGGCGGCCTGACGTATCTGACGGGGATTGAAAGCATCGCCCTCCACAACGTCGAACTGGCGGCGGATAACCCGGTCCAGCGTGGTGGTATTGCCCTCGATGTCGATCCGCTCGACGAAAATCCGCGGACCTTGCGCCAGAACGAACTCGACATCCAGCGTCAGATCACGGTCATTGCGCTGGATACGCGGCTCAACCCGCAGAAAGTCCAACCCCTGCTGAACTGCCAGACGCTCCATGCGGGCAATGGCGTTCTCCACAAGGGTGGGTGAATAGACAACCCCGGGACGTATCCGCAGGGTGGCCTGATAATCTTCGGCCTCCGCACCATCGATCTCGGAGACGGTGGTGATCTCGCCGAACCTGAATTGCTGTCCTTCCTCGATGTTGAAGGTCACGAAATACGCATCTCGCTCCCGTGCCAGTTCGGCGATCGCGCCGGTGACGCGGAAATCGATATAGCCGCGCTCCTGATAGAAATCGGTCAGCAACTGCTTGTCGAATTCCAGCCGGTCTTCAACCAGCGTATCCCGGGCAACGAAAGCCCTGAAGATACCCGCCTGCTTGCTCTCGATCACGCGACGCAGGCGACTGTCGGAATAGGCGCGGTTGCCGACAAAACCGATGCGATTGACCTCGGACTGACGTCCTTCGAAAATCTCGAACACAAGATCGACCCGATTGTCGCTGCGCCGGATGATCCGCGGCGTCACCCGCGCGGAGACCCGGCCGTTCTGTTCATAGGCTTCGGCGATGATTGCGGCATCCCGCTCGGCCTGTGTCGGGCTGAATACCTGGCGCGACCGGCTCTCGATGAAACCGGCAAGGTCGTCATCATTGATGCTTCTGTTGCCTTCGAAGGCAACCCGGTTGATCGTCGGGAACTCACGCACGACGATCCGCAACAGGTTGCCCCGCGGCTCGATTGCCACGCTTTCGAACAACCCGCTCGCCTCGATGCGCTGATAGGCCTCGTTAAGCTGTCCCGCGCTCACCGTTTCGCCACGGGCGATACCAGCGAAACTGAGGATCGTTCCAGCCTCGATACGCTGATTTCCTTCGATCTCAACCGAGGTGAAACGGTAACTTTGCGCGGTTGCATCACCGGCCCAGACAAAGCCCGCGATGATGAGCATTGAGCAGAGGACAACATTGATGCCTGCACGCCGACAATTTCCCCCAACTGCCAGAGCCAGGCAACGCCATTGTTTGATATACATGCCCCGAACCCAATCAGCCATCCGCGATTGGATTGTCACTACCGTGTCTGTCGGGGCTTGTCAAAACGGCATTGAGGCCGCTCGGAATCCGGCGAAGGGTCGCAGGATGCTCAGAAGTGAGACCCGACGAATGCCCCGGCCATGAGGGCCACAGCGAGGGTCGCCAGATACAGGATCCGGTCCCAGTTGAGGTTGATCAGCAGGCCGAGGCCCGTATGTCCGCTGAGGATCTGTTGCATGGTCTACGCCTTCCTCCGATGGCCAATAATGGGCATTGGAATCAGGCAGGATTACGGCAGACAATGTGGCAAAATCAGGGCATTCTCAGCGCCTTGGATTGGATTCGGCACCACAAGGTCAGGGGCAGAAGATATCATTGAACACGGCAAAGAGCATCACGGTCAGAATGAAGGCGAGACCCACCGTCATCAGGATCCTCAGGGCCAATTCACTCGGCGGTTTGCGGAACACCGCCTCATAGGCATAGAAAACCAGATGCCCCCCGTCCAGAATCGGGATTGGAAAGAGGTTGAGCAGCCCGACAGCCGTGGACAGAACGGCAATGAACCGGATGAAACTCTCCGCTCCCTGGCTGGCCATGTCACCCGAAACCTGGGCGATGCCGATCGGCCCCGACATGTTGCAGCTGCTGATCGCGCCGGTGATCATGTGATAAAGCCCTGAAAGCGAGCTTGTGATGACATTCCAAGTCATCGCCACCCCGGCGATGACCGCATCCAGCGGCCCCACGGCCTCGGTCTGGGCCTCGAAGGCGAAACCGCTGGCGATACCGATGCGATAGACGGTCTTGTAGCCGCCATCCGGCTGCGGCTCATCCGTGCTTCTGGGCGTGAGATCGAAACTCAACACCTCGCCCCCGCGCCAGACGACCGTCTCCAGCGGGCGCCCTTCGGACCCTTCAACGATATCGACAAGCTGCGAAAAGGCCACGACCTCGGTGCCGCCGAGCGACAGGATCACATCGCCTGCACGCATGGGCGACGACGAGGCCGCCGATTGCGGAGCCAGTGAGCGCGCGAGCGGCGGTTGCGGATGCGGCCCCATCACACGGGCTTCACGCCCGTCGCGCAGCACGGTGTATTCCAGAAGCGGCTCAAGTGGTAGATCGGCCACGAAATCGCCAAAGGCACCGCCCTCCGCAGCCTCGAAGGCCGGCACTGCGACGCCTTCTATCTCGAGCACTTCGTCACCGGGTTGCAGCGTTATCCCCTCCACCGGCAGGGGCCGGACCTTATCGATGGTCAGAGGTTCGGCCCACTGGCCCTGCGACATGCCGATCCCGGCAAAGACGATGATCGACAGGATGAAATTGAAGATCGGCCCTGCAGCGACGGTTGCGGTGCGCGCCCAGAGCGGCGCGCCCTGCATGGTTTGACGGCGCTCCTCGGGTGACATCGTGGTCGTGCCGTCCGACGTATTGGCGGAGGCCGCGTTCTCGTCGCCCTTGAACTTCACGTAGCCGCCGAAGGGCAAGAGCGCGACCTGCCAGCGCGTGCCGTGTCTGTCATGCCGGCTGAAAAGCACCGGGCCAAAGCCGATCGAGAAAACATCTGCCTTGATGCCTGTCCACCGCCCGACGATGTAGTGACCATATTCATGCACCGCCACGATCACGGAGAGCGCGAGTATGAAGGCAAGCAGCGTAAAGAAGAGGCTGCCGAACTGTGGGAGAAAACTGACGAAATCCAAGGGTTGATCCTTATCTTGCCTGCTCTTGCACGACCATGTCTGCGCATGATCTGGTCAGATGGTCCACATGCAGCACCTGATCAAGGGTTATTTCCGTCTCCGAAAGGCACCCTTCGGCGGCCATTCGGCCCAATGTCTCCTCCACAACGCCGTTCATGGCGGTAAATCCGATCCGACCGGCAATGAAGTGATCCAGTGCGCGCTCCTTGGCGGCGTTGAACGCGGCCCCCGCGAAGCCGCGCATCTCCATCACGGTCCGCGCAAGGCGCAGGGCCGGATAACGCTCGTGGTCTGGCGCGCGGAAGCTGAACTGGCCGATCCGCGCAAGATCGAGCGGCTCTAGCGGCAGAGGCGCCCGCTCGGGCCAGTTGAGCGCGTAGCCGATGGCGTGGCGCATATCCGGCGGTCCGACATGGGCGAGAAACCCGCCATCCACATAACCGACGAGCGCGTGAATGATCGATTCAGGGTGAATGATGACTTCGATCTGATCCGGCTCGAGATCAAAGTACTCCCGTGTTTCGATGAGTTCCAAAGCCTTGTTGAACATGGAGGCCGAGTCGATGGTGATTCTCTGCCCCATGTCCCAATTAGGATGGCACGACGCCTGCTTGAGGGTTGCCTGCGCCAGTTTCTCGAGCGGCCAGTCGCGAAAGGCACCACCGCTCGCGGTGATGATCACCCGCGCCACCCCTGCCCGGTCCTGCCCTGCAAGGCATTGAAAAATAGCCGAATGTTCGCTGTCCACCGGCAGGATGCGGGCACCGTGCCGACGCGCGGTCTCCATCAGGAGCGGCCCCGCGCAGACGAGCGATTCCTTGTTGGCCAGCGCCAGCGTCGCCCCCTGCTCCAGCGCTGCAAGCCCTGGCGGCAGGCCAGCGGCACCCACAATGGCCGACATCACCCAATCGGCGGG
>SLDH01000117.1 GCA_007125415.1 Roseovarius sp. | reverse complement strand
TGATCGTGGTCGATTCGGTCGCGGCTCTGATCCCCAAATCCGAGCTCGAAGGCGATATGGGCGACAGCAGCGTGGGGGTGCATGCGCGGCTGATGAGCCAGGCCATGCGTAAATTGACGGGCTCGATCAGTCGCAGCAAATGCACCGTCATCTTCATCAACCAGATCCGCATGAAGATCGGTGTGATGTTCGGCAGCCCCGAAACCACGACGGGCGGGAACGCCCTGAAATTCTACAGCTCCGTGAGGCTCGACATCCGCCGCATCGGCTCGATCAAGGACCGTGACGAAGTGATCGGCAATGCCACACGGGTCAAGGTGGTCAAGAACAAGGTCGCGCCGCCGTTCAAGCAGGTCGAGTTTGACATCACCTATGGAGAGGGGATCAGCAAGACGGGCGAATTGATCGATCTCGGCGTGAAGGCGGGTGTGGTCGAAAAATCCGGTAGCTGGTACAGCTATGGCGATGAGCGCATTGGCCAGGGACGGGAAAACGCAAAGACTTTCCTGAAGGAAAACAAACGGATCGCCCTCGAGATCGAAGACAGGATCCGCGCCGCCCATGGGCTGGATTTCGATATGCCCGACTCCGAAAAGGATGATGGCGACGGTGAAATTCTCGAAGCCTGACAGCAAGGCGTGAAAAGCGCGCCGGAGCGGCCCGGCTCTGGTGTCGCTGAATTGTGGACATGCGCGAGCGGGCCCGTTACATCGGCGTGGCGATTGATGCGGCCCGTAGATAGAAGAAGCGTGCGATGCCCAGCCTGAATGAAATCCGTTCGACCTTCCTGTCGTTTTTCGAAAGGAACGGTCACACCATCGTCGAAAGCTCGCCACTGGTACCACGCAACGACCCCACCCTGATGTTCACCAATTCCGGGATGGTGCAGTTCAAGAACCTCTTCACCGGGCTCGAACGCCGCGACTATACCCGTGCGGCCACCTCGCAGAAATGCGTGCGCGCGGGCGGCAAGCATAATGATCTCGACAATGTCGGCTATACCGCGCGGCATCATACCTTTTTCGAGATGTTGGGGAATTTCAGCTTCGGCGACTATTTCAAGGAGGAGGCGATCCCGCTGGCCTGGGACCTGCTGACCAGGGATTTCGGCATCGACAAGTCGAAGCTTCTGGTCACGGTCTACCATACCGATGATGAAGCGGCGGAGATCTGGAAGAAATACGCTGGCCTGAGTGACGACCGCATCATCCGCATCACGTCGGATGACAATTTCTGGTCCATGGGGCCTGTTGGCCCCTGTGGCCCCTGCACGGAAATCTTCTATGATCACGGCCCCGAGATCTGGGGTGGCCCGCCGGGCAGCGCCGAGGAGGATGGCGACCGTTTCATCGAGATCTGGAACCTCGTTTTCATGCAGAACGAGCGCTTTGCCGATGGCAGTCAGGTGGATCTGGAGATGCAGTCCATCGATACCGGGATGGGGCTGGAGCGGATCGGCGCGCTTTTGCAGGGCAAGCATGACAATTACGATACGGATCTTCTGCGCAGCCTGATCGAGGCCAGTGCCCAGGCCACCGACAGCGATCCGGACGGGCCGGGCAATGTGCATCATCGGGTGATCGCCGATCATCTGCGCTCGACCTCCTTTCTCATCGCCGATGGCGTCATGCCCTCCAATGAAGGGCGCGGCTATGTGCTGCGGCGGATCATGCGCCGGGCCATGCGCCACGCGCATCTGCTGGGCGCGAAGGATCCGGTGATGCATCGCCTTGTCCCGACGCTTGTCGCGCAGATGGGGCAGGCGTTCCCGGAACTTGGCCGGGCGCACGTGCTGATCGAGGAGACGCTGGAGCTTGAAGAGACCCGCTTCAAGCAGACGCTGGACCGTGGCCTGAAGCTGCTGGACGAGGAGCTTGACGCCTTGCCCGACGGCGGGGATCTGCCCGGGGAGACCGCCTTCAGGCTTTATGACACCTTCGGTTTTCCGCTGGATCTCACCCAGGACGCCCTGCGCGAGAAGGGACGGGCGGTCGATGTGGCAGGGTTCGACAGCGCCATGGCCGAACAGAAGGCGAAGGCCCGCGCGGCATGGTCGGGCTCTGGCGAAGCCGCGGATGCCACCGTCTGGTTCGACATCGCCGATGCCCATGGCGCGACCGAGTTTCTGGGATATGACACGGAAACGGCGCAGGGCCAGATCCTTGCTTTGGTGCACGATGGCAAACCGTCGGAGCGGGCAGAGGAAGGTGGGGCTGTGCAGGTCGCGCTCAACCAGACCCCCTTCTATGCCGAGGCGGGCGGGCAGGTCGGCGATAGCGGCATCATTCGCACGGAGACCGGGCTGATCACCGTGACGGACACGCGCAAGGCGGCAGGTGTGTTCATCCATGCGGGCACCGTCACGGAGGGCACCGTCAGCGCGGGGCAGGCGGCACGGCTTGAGGTGGACCATGCGCGCCGTCAGGCGATCCGCGCCAACCATTCGGCCACACATCTGCTCCATGAAGCCTTGCGCCAGGCCCTGGGCGACCATGTGGCGCAGCGTGGCTCGCTCAACGCCGAAGACCGGCTGCGCTTCGATTTCAGCCATGCCAGGCCGTTGTCGGCAGAGGAGATGACGCAGGTCGAGGCCGAGGTGAATGCCTTCATTCGCCAGAACAGCCCGGTTGAAACCCGCATCATGGGGCCTGAGGAAGCGCAGGACCTGGGTGCGCAGGCGCTTTTCGGCGAGAAATACGGCGATGAAGTGCGCGTCGTATCGATGGGGCGCGCACCCGGGTCGGGCAAGGGACTGGACGGGCAGACCTATTCGCTCGAGCTTTGTGGCGGCACGCATGTCACCCGGACCGGCGAGATCGGCCTCTTCGTCTGCACCGGCCAGAGCGCATCGAGCGCGGGGGTCCGCCGGGTGGAAGCGCTGACCGGCGCGGCCGCGCTGGCCTATCTGAATGCGCAGGATGCAAGGCTCAATGCACTGGCCGCCGAGATCAAGGCGAAGCCCGAAGACGTTCTGGCGCGGGTGAAGGCGCTGCAGGATGAGCGCCGGGCGCTGGCCAATGAGGTCGCCCAGTTGCGGCGCGAACTGGCCCTCGGGGGTGGCTCGGGCGATGACGCGGCTGCGGCATCTCGCAAGGTCAACGGGATCAGCTATGTGGGGCAGGTCGTCTCAGGCGTGTCGGGCAAGGACCTGCCAGCGCTTATCGATGCGCAAAAGGCGCGTCTGGGGTCGGGCGCGGTGGTGTTGATCGCGGATACGGATGGCAAGGTTGCCGTAGCGGCGGGGGTCACGGATGACCTGACCGCGAGTCTTTCAGCGGTCGATCTGGTCCGGGCCGTGGTGGCGGAACTTGGCGGCAAGGGGGGCGGCGGCCGCCCGGACATGGCCCAGGGCGGGGCCAAGGACGCGGCGAATGCCCAGGCCGCGCTTGCCGCCGCCGAGGCCGTCATAGGAGGATAGGATATGCCAGCGGTTTGGATTGCTCATGTGAATGTGACCGATGCGGAGGCCTATGGCCGCTATGCAAAGCTCGCCGGCCCGGCGATCGAACAGCATGGCGGGCATTTCATCGCCCGGGGTGCCCGCTATGTCCAGTTGGAAGGGCCGGAGAAGACGCGGCATGTGGTGGTGAAATTTCCCACCATGCAGGCCGCCGAGCAATGCTATCGCTCGGCCGCATATCAGGAGGCGCTCGCCCATGCGCGCGACGCCTCCGAGCGCGATCTCATCATCGTCGAGACGAGCGAATAGGCTCAGCCCGCCTTTGATGCGCGTTTGCGTTCATGCGGGTCGAGGTGGCGTTTGCGCAGGCGGATGGCGTTGGGCGTCACCTCGACCAGTTCGTCATCATCCACATAGGCGATGGCCTGCTCGAGGCTCATGAGCACCGGCGGGGTGAGGCGCACGGCCTCATCGGTGCCGCTGGCGCGCACATTGGTGAGTTTCTTGCCCTTCAGCGGGTTCACTTCAAGGTCGTTCTCGCGGCTGTGCTCGCCGATGATCATGCCCGTATAGACCTTCTCCTGCGGCGAGATGAACATGCGCCCGCGCTCCTCGAGATTCCACAGCGCGTAGGCCACGGCCTCGCCGTTCTCCATCGAAATGAGCACGCCCGCACGCCGTCCCGGGATCGGCCCCTTGTGGGGCGCCCAGCCGTGAAACACGCGGTTGAGCACGCCAGTGCCGCGCGTGTCGGTCAGAAACTCGCCATGGTAGCCGATCAGCCCCCGCGACGGGACATGCGCGACGATGCGGGTCTTGCCGGCGCCGGCGGGACGCATCTCGACCAGTTCGCCGCGGCGCGGTCCGGTGATCTTTTCGATCACCGAACCGGAATGTTCGTCATCCACATCGATGGTCACTTCCTCGATGGGCTCCAGCCGTTCGCCGTCTTCCCCCTCGCGCAGCAGGACCTGCGGGCGCGAGATGCTGAGCTCGAACCCTTCGCGGCGCATGTTCTCGATCAGCACGCCCATCTGCAATTCGCCCCGGCCCGCCACCTCGAACGCATCGCCGCCCGGCGTATCGGTGACCCGGATCGCGACATTCGATTCCGCCTCCTTCAGGAGGCGCTCGCGGATGACGCGGCTTTGGACCTTCTTGCCGTCGCGGCCCGCGAGCGGGCTGTCATTGATGGCGAAGGTCACGGTGATCGTCGGCGGATCGATGGGTTGCGCGGCGATGGGTGTGTCCACCGCGAGCGTGCAGATCGTATCTGCCACGGTGGCCTTCGACATGCCCGCGATGCTGACGATATCGCCGGCAACGGCCTCCTCTATGTCCTGCGTGCCGAGCCCGCGAAAGGCCTGGATGCGGGTGACGCGAAACTGCTCGATCTTCTGGCCGATCCGGCTCAGCGCCTGCACCGTCGCACCGACCTTCAGCTTTCCGGCCTCCACGCGCCCTGTAAGCAGGCGCCCCACAAACGGATCCGCGCCGAGGGTGGTGGCCAGCATGCGGAAATCCTCGCCCGCGCGGCTGATCTGCCGGGGGGCCGGAACATGGTTGACGATGAGATCGAAGAGCGCCGAGAGGTCCTTGCGGGGCCCGTCAAGCTCGTGATCCGCCCAGCCATTGATGCCCGAGGCGTACATATGCGGAAAATCAAGCTGGTCATCATTGGCGTCCAGTGCCGCGAAAAGGTCGAAACACTCGTTGAGCGCGCGGTCGGGTTCGGCGGCAGGCTTGTCGACCTTGTTGAGCACGACGATGGGCCGCAGGCCCAGCGCCAGCGCCTTGGAGGTCACGAATTTGGTCTGGGGCATCGGCCCTTCGGCGGCATCAACGAGCAGGACAACCCCATCGACCATGCTCAGGATACGCTCCACCTCGCCGCCGAAATCGGCATGGCCGGGGGTGTCGATGATGTTGATGCGCGTGCCTTTCCATTCCACACTGGTATTCTTCGCCAGAATGGTGATGCCGCGCTCGCGTTCCAGATCATTGCTGTCCATCGCCCGCTCGGAAACGGCCTGATTCGCCCGAAAGGCACCGGATTGCTTGAGCAATTCGTCCACAAGCGTGGTCTTGCCGTGGTCCACATGGGCGATGATCGCGATGTTGCGCAGGTCCATTCTGTCCGTCCTCGATATGATTGCCCGCGCCGTACCCTGTTGCCGTTTGAATGGCCAGAGGCAAAGCGCCGCAAACCGGGCGCCATGGTGTCTTTAGCGAAAGGCTCACGCGAGGCGGATAGAGCATGTCACGGATTATCGGGTTCACCTCTGCCCATTGACAGGGCAAGCGGTCGCCCGGGTGGGGATGAAACCCGATTGCTGCAAAATGCGCTGGCCCTGACGCAAAGGGCGCAGGCTCACAGTCTTTCAGGGCGCTCCCTGCCGGTCAGAAGGGGATCTCATCGTCGAGATCGCCGCGGCTCGGGGCGGGGTCGCCGGATGACGGGCGGCTGTCCTGTCCGTAATCATCGTAGCCGCCACCCTGGTTCCCGCCGCCGCCGTAGCCGCCACCCCCGCCGTCAGCGCGCCCGTCGAGCATGGTCAGTTCCGACCGGTAGGGGCGCAGCACCACCTCGGTCGAATAGCGATCCTGCCCCGACTGGTCCTGCCATTTGCGGGTTTCCAACTGCCCTTCGATATAGACCTTCGAGCCCTTGCGCAGATATTGTTCGGCCACACGCGCGAGCGGTTCGGAAAAGATGGCGACGGAATGCCATTCGGTCCGCTCGCGGCGCTCACCGGTGTTTCTGTCTTTCCAGGTCTCCGATGTGGCAATACGCAGGTTGCAGACCTTGCCACCATTCTGGAAGGTGCGCACCTCGGGGTCGCGCCCCAGATTGCCGATGAGAATGACCTTGTTGACGCTGCCGGCCATGCGACCCTCCTTCTGTTTCATCCCGCCCGCTTGGGCTGGTGCGGTTACACCACCCCATCATGGTAAAGAAAAGCCTAAATTCCAACGTCAAATGGGTGGACGTATCGTAAAAGCCGCGCCCCTGTCGCAAGTTCTGGAAATCTGCGGGGAAACGGGTATATTTGCGCAAAATCGGA
>SLDH01000193.1 GCA_007125415.1 Roseovarius sp. | reverse complement strand
GTGATCGAAGTGGCGGATGACGTGGCCGGCGTGCAGGCCGCCGGACATTACCAGTCCTATGACGAGTTGCTGGCCAGCGGCGCCCCGGATTTCGAATGGATCATGCCCGAGGACGAATGGGAAAGCCTTGCACTCAACTATACATCCGGCACCACCGGGCGGCCCAAGGGCGTGGTCTATCACCATCGCGGGGCCTATCTGATGACAATGGGCACGGCTGTGGACTGGCCTGTCCCACGCGGCTCGCGCTACCTGACCATCGTGCCGCTCTTTCACTGCAACAACTGGAATCACACCTGGATGATGCCCATGCTGGGCGGCACTGTCGTGTGCTGCCGCGATATCACACCGGCCGCGATCTATGACGCCATTGCCGATGAAGGCGTCACCCATCTCGGCGCGGCCCCGATCGTGCTCAACATGATCGTCAACGCGAAAGAGGAAGAGCGCCGGCCCTTCGATCATGTCGTCGAGGTTTTCACGGCAGGTGCGCCGCCGCCCGCCGCCACACTGGCCGCGATCGAGCCGCTGGGCTTTCATGTCTGCCAGGTCTATGGGCTCACCGAAACCTACGGCCATGTCACCCAATGCATCTGGAAGCCGGAATGGGACGGTCTGCCGGATGATGAGCGCTACACCATCAAGGCGCGCACCGGTGTTGCCATGAGCATGGCCGATGACATCACCGCGATGGACCCCGAGACGATGACACAGACGCCCATGGATGGCGAAACCCACGGCGAGATCATGATCCGGGGCAATGTGGTTATGAAGGGCTATCTGAAGAACCCCATCGCCACGGCCGAAGCCTTCCGCGGCGGGTATTTCCATTCGGGCGATATCGCCTATCAGCATGAAGACGGCTATCTCAAGATCGCGGACCGTGCCAAGGACATCATCATCTCCGGAGGCGAGAACATCTCCTCCGTGGAGGTGGAAGGGGTGATGATGAAGCATCCCGATGTGCTGCTTTGCGCCGTGGTGGCACGCCCGGATGACAAATGGGGAGAAACACCCTGCGCCTTTGTCGAGGTGAAGGAGGGGCGCGAGGTCACGGCCGAAGTGCTGATCGCCTTTGCCCGGGAAAATCTCGCGGGGTTCAAATGCCCCAAGACGGTGGTTTTTCAGGACCTGCCCAAGACAAGCACGGGCAAGATCCAGAAGGTCGAACTGCGCAAGATCGCCCGCGCCCTATGACAGGCTGCTGAAAAGGTGCCTTGCTGCCCCCTTCAAGCCATTTGAGCCGGGGAAACTGTTCCTCTTCCATTGCCTGGTCGATGCGCAAAGGAACGCGCCCGACCCTGGGTGGGCGCTTCTCCACGCCGGGGCGACAGTGCTTTATGGTCGCCAGATACTTCCGAGCGTTGAGCTTTTCGCAACGTCGCAATGCGCCTCCCCGTTTTGCCAAAGGCAAACCTGCGGTTTGACGGGGGAGGGTGTTCGTCGGGAAAACTGCCGCCCGGGCAGTTTTCTGATCCTCCTCACCGCCGCCCGGGCTGGTCGCCCGGGCCAGGACGTTTGAGGGGCGTGGAGAAGAACGATTTCCCGCCCTCTGTGTCAAAACAGACATGCGCTGAACTTTTTCAGCAGCCTGTTAAGGCACCATACGCCTGATAGGGTTCAACTTTCGCCAGTGACAGGCAACCGGAGTGCTGCCCGATCAGCTTGGATCACCCCTGCCTGTTGATTACCCCTGCGCAGCTTCGTGCAGGGTGCCTCGGGTAGATCGAGAGTGGCTCTGGATCGTGCCTCAGGCGCTTTCCTTCTGCCTCTCATCTTCGCCCTCGATGAGTTGCCGCACCGCGTAATCCGCAGCATCGTCGAACGGGTTGAGCACCACCGATGCACCGCGTTTGAGCAACTCATCGGCTTCGGAGGCCCGTTGTGCCGAGAGAAAGACGCGGCCCTTGTAGTTCACCGAGCGCAGGCCGTGGAGCAGCGCAAGCTGCGGGTCCGCCTCCGTCAAGGCACCCCTGTCGCGTGGCACGGCGGAGACGACAGCCTTCACATTGCTCAGATCGAGATGTGCTACGAATTCCGGATCGGTCGCATCACCATAGCCCGCTTCAAGCCCCATGCGACGCCAGTTGGCCAGAGCCTCGGGGTCGAAATCCACACCGAGCACCCGGTACCCCTCTTCGTTCAATCGCGCCCCGATCCGGCAGCCATAGCGGCCCAGTCCGAAGATGATGAAGTCATGAGCCGAGGGCGCCGCACCGCTGTCGGTGTCATCGGTCTCCCGATGGGCGACACGGCGCTCGAAGATGCCGAGGAAAGGCTCGCAGATATCGTAAAGCTTGTGAGACCACGTGATCATGTAGACCGAGAGGGCAATCGTCACCAGCCCCACCAGCGTGACAAGCCCCATCGCCTCATCACCCACATGGCCGATGGTAATGCCCATGGCCATGAAGATGAGCGAAAACTCCGAGATCTGCGCCACGGTCAGCCCTGCCAGAAAGCCCGTCCGCTTGCGGTAGCCCATGAAGCCCATGATCGCGAGGACGATGAGCGGATTGCCGATGAGCACGAATAGCGACAGGGTGATCGCCGGTCCGATCTGTTCGCCCAGTGTGGAAAGCTGAAGGGTCGCCCCAAGGTTGATGAAGAAGAAAAGCAGCAGGAAATCCCGCAGACTGGCAAGGCGCGAACTGATGGCCTCGCGAAACTCGGTCGAGGCCAGCGAAACCCCGGCGAGCAGCCCGCCCAACTCCTTGCCGAACCCGAGCGCATCGCCGAGGGCCGCAAGGCTTGCCGCCCAGCCCACCGCGAAGATCACCATCAGTTCCGGTGAACGCGCGATCTGGCCCAGCAGCGGATTGGCCCCGTAACGGATGAAGAGCACGACCGCCCCCACCATCACGGCACCGCCCAGAAAGACCTGTGCCACCTCCCAAAGGCCGCCCGTTTCCTCGCCAAGACCGACGCCGATGGCCGACAGCGTGACCATGGCAAGGACGACGAAGATATCCTGCACGATCAGGAACCCCAGCGCGATCTTGCCATGCAGCGCGCCGATTTCCTGTTTGTCTGACAAGAGTTTGACGATGATGATGGTCGAGGAGAATGTCAGCGCAACCGAAATGTAGATCGATGTCAGCGGGTCGATCCCCAGGGCGAGGCAGATCACGAAGCCGAAGAGGGCGGTGAAGGTGACCTGCCCCAGCCCTGTGGCCACCGCGACCTTGCCCAGATTGCGCACCAATGAGACATCGAGCTTGAGACCGACGAGAAAGAGCAGCACCGCAATGGAAATCTGACTCAGTGTCTCGATGAACTCGACGGAGGAGACAAGGCCCAGCGCATCCGGTCCGGCCAGAACACCAACGGCAATGAAGGCCACAACAAGCGGCTGGCGCATCAACAGCCCGATGAAACCGACCCCCGCAGCCAGCAGCACCAGCAGCGCTATTTCGTAAAAGATCGTTTCGAAACTGCCATCCACCACTGGTCTCCCTCAGTTCGCGCACAGGAACTGTCATTTCCCGTCTAAGACGCGCAACTGAGGAGCGCAAGCTGTCCCCGCCGGGTGCAGCTCATCAGGGTCGTGAATGGCCGGTATTCGTGCATCATGCCCCGCTGGTTCGCAACGGTGCCCGGGACGAGGCGGAGGCGTGGCCTCTGCGAGAGCGTCCTGTGAGGTGCACAGGACGCACCCTTTCTCAGTGAACAGCCACCGGCGTCATGTTGTTCTGCCGCGCGAGCACATAGGCCAGCGCCCGGTCACGCACAAGCGCCAGTTGCTCACCCTCGGATGAATGAACAGCATAGAGCCGGTCAAGCCCTTCCGCCTGAAGGCGCACTTCCTCGGGCAGGTCTGCCACAGCCACGGGCCGGACATAGACAATGGCCTGCGTGCTGTCGTCCTTGAACGTGTATTTCGTTTCCATTGGCCTACCCTTTCCTGATCTTGATTGTCTGCACGACAGCCTCCGGCTCGGCGCGCGTGAGATCGACATGCAAAAGGCCGTTCTCCATGATCGCCTCTCCCACCTCGACACCATCGGCCAGCACGAAGGAGCGCTGGAACTGGCGCGCGGCAATGCCGCGATGCAGGAAGACGCGGTCCGACATATCATCACTCTGGCGTCCGCGAATCACAAGCTGACGGTCTTCGACGGTGATCGAAAGGTCGCCCTCGGAAAAGCCCGCAACGGCCAGCGTAATCCGATAGGAACTGCGGCTTGTCTGTTCGATATTGAAGGGCGGATAACCCTCGTTTCCGGTTTTGGCGCTGCGCTCCAGCATTCTCTCAAGCTGCTCGAAGCCCAGCATATAGGGGTGGGTCCCCAGGGTAAGTTTGCTCATGGACACGTCCTTGGCTTAAGCGACTGTGTGTTCCGCGGCCCCGTTTCGGCGGCCACGCGATGAATATGGTGTCTTGCGCCCGACCCTGCAAGGGCTTTGCCAAATCGCTTTAACCGGGTAGTCTGACGCACCTTTGGGGAAGAGGGAATCGACCTGCATGAATGTGATCAGCGATCTTTCGATGAAATCCGACGAGGTTCTGCGTGTCGAGCTGGAGGAATACCGCCACCAGCACCGCGACCTTGACGAGGCGATCAGCGCCCTGCAGGAGAAAGGCACCGCCGATGCACTGACCCTCAAGCGGCTGAAACAGCAGAAGTTGCGCCTGAAGGACTATATCGCAAGGCTGGAAGACAGGCTCTATCCCGACATCATCGCCTGATCTGCAAGCAGGGCTCAGGCTCGTCGATCTGTCAGTCTCCGGGCACCGGACGGCGATAGGTCGCCACCATGCGGTAATCCTTGGCCGGGCCCCTGACCTGCCATGTGGCCATCCATTCCGGCCATATATCGAAGTTGTAACTCACCTCATAGGTATCGGGCGCACAATGATGCGTGTCATCGGGCAATGAGGGGTCGATCACGTGAAACGGACGCCCGTCGTCGAAATGCACTGCCACCCGGCCCGCTTCCTCTTCGCGCCAGAGATAGCTGCGCTGCGCACTCACCGGCCGGTGGCCGTTCAACCTGATCAGCCCGCGTTCTTCATAGCGCAACCCCTTCCCATCGGGAATGAAGCGGGCTGAGCCGCGAAACGCCGCCCTTTGCCCGTCACCATGGATGATGCGCTTTTCCAGCACCCATGCGCCTTCGAAATCCAACAGGTTCACTGCCATTGCCTTGCCGCCCTTGCCTTGCGCGGGTAAACCGCCGGCACCTCCTAACGCATAGCCAAAGGCTCGTCACATGATTCCCCGATATTCCCGCCCCGAAATGACCGCCATCTGGGATCCTGCGACGAAATTCCGGATCTGGTACGAGATCGAGGCCCATGCCTGCGATGCCATGGCCGATCTGGGAGTGATCCCCCGCGAGAATGCGCAGGCCGTCTGGAAGGCGCGCGATGTGGAATTCGATGTGGCGCGCATTGACGAGATCGAGGCGGTGACCAAGCATGATGTCATCGCCTTTCTCACTCATCTCGCCGAGCATGTGGGCAGCGACGAGGCGCGGTTCGTCCATCAGGGGATGACGTCGTCGGACGTGCTTGACACCTGCTTCAACGTGCAGCTTGTGCGCGCCGCCGATATCCTCATTTCGGATATGGAGGCGCTGCTGGCAGCACTCAAGCGCCGGGCATTCGAGCACAAGATGACCCTGCGCGTCGGCCGCAGCCATGGCATCCATGCCGAACCCACCACCATGGGACTGACCTTCGCGCGGTTCTATGCGGAGATGGAGCGCAACCTCACCCGGCTGCGCACCGCGCGCGCCGAGGTCGCCACCGGCGCCATTTCGGGTGCCGTGGGCACTTTCGCCAATATCGACCCGCGCGTCGAAGAGCATGTCTGCGCGCAACTGGGCCTTACCCCTGAGCCCATCAGCACACAGGTGATCCCGCGCGACCGGCACGCCGCCTTTTTCGCCACTCTCGCTGTCATCGCTTCCTCGGTCGAAAATGTCGCCATCGAGATCAGACACATGCAGCGCACGGAGGTGCTCGAAGGGGCAGAGTTTTTCTCCATGGGTCAGAAAGGCTCTTCGGCCATGCCCCACAAGAAGAACCCGGTCCTGACCGAAAACCTCACGGGGCTTGCGCGGCTGGTGCGCATGGCCGTCGTCCCGGCCTTGGAGAACGTGGCGCTCTGGCACGAGCGTGACATCTCGCATAGCTCGGTTGAACGGATGATCGGCCCCGATGCTACAGTAACGCTGGATTTCGCGCTGTCGCGGTTGACCGGCGTTATCGACAAGATGCTGATCTTCCCCGAGAACATGCTCGAGAACATGAACAGGTTTCCCGGCCTCGTGATGAGCCAGCGGGTCTTGCTGGCCCTCACACAGGCCGGGGTCAGTCGCGAGGATGCCTATGCGCTCGTGCAGCGTAACGCGCTGAAGGTCTGGGAGCATCGCAGCGATTTCAAGACCGAGCTTCTGGCCGACTAAGAGG
The DNA here is from genome assembly GCA_007125415.1 of Roseovarius sp. Classification (GTDB taxonomy): domain Bacteria; phylum Pseudomonadota; class Alphaproteobacteria; order Rhodobacterales; family Rhodobacteraceae; genus Roseovarius. Next base: position 51 of record SLDH01000193.1, on the reverse strand, counting down.
TCTGCGCGGCCCTTTCCCGAGCAGAGATCGCGGAGAAATTCGATATGGGCT
>SLDH01000041.1 GCA_007125415.1 Roseovarius sp. | reverse complement strand
GGCGACCTATCTGGCCTGGGTCGATTTTTCCGGTACGGGCATGGAGCGCGCCGACTTCACCAGGCGCGTCGAGCAGGAGGCGCGCATCGCGGCCAATCATGGCCCCACATTCGGGCAGGGGGGGGAGGATTTTTTGCGCTTCAACCTCGCCACGCCGCGCGCAAGGGTGAAGGAGGCGGTGGAGCGGTTACACGCCGCCTTCGCGGATCTTCAGTGAGCGTCACCCGGCTTCGGCAGGGCGATCGGGATGGGTGACTCCTCATAGAAATCAAGCGGCTGTCGCTCTGCCACCTCGGTCATGCTCTTGTATTCAAAGCGGATCTCGCCGCCCTCTACTTCTGACGCAATGATCAGACAATGCGACATCAGCCGTGCACCGTCATAAAGCCCGACCCGGCCACGTCGCGGTGGTGTGCGGCCCGCATCGATGGCAAAGCCGCCCTCCCAGGCGCGAAGTATCGGAAAGCTTGCCGTGCCGACCTGCAGACGCAGACGCGAGGCCTGCTTCTCCGCTGTGCGGCGCGCCGTGGCAAGTCCGTCCTGTATCTCCCTTGGAAGATATGTCTCCATGATACGCCCCACCTTCGCTTGATTCGATCAGTTTCAGATCATGCCCCCGCGCACCGATCATCCCGGCCTTCCGGTCAAGAGTCACGCATAAAAGTAATTTTTGACTTAATTCATCTGCAATATCGTAATTTTATTGCCCTTCCGATTGTCATGTGCGGCCCTGCACGAGCCCTGCGCGGAGGGCCGGAATGGCGCTGGGCTGGTTCCCGACATAGTTACTCATCTGATATGAAGGAGATATGACCGATGGGACTTCTGGTGGATGGTGTCTGGAAAGACGCATGGTACGACACGGACGCAACCGGCGGGCGTTTCGAGCGTGACAAGGCCCGTTTCCGCAACTGGATCACGGTGGACGGTGCGCCCGGCCCCTCGGGTGAGGGCGGATTTCCGGCTGAAAGCGGGCGCTATCACCTCTATGTCTCCTATGCCTGCCCCTGGGCGCATCGCACGCTGATCTTCCGAAAGCTGAAGGGGCTGGAGCCGCATATCGGCGTCTCGGCCGTGCATCCCGACATGCTGGGCGAAGGCTGGGAATTCCGGACGGATTTCGATGGTGCCACGGGCGATACGCTTTACGGTCTCGCCTACGCCAGGGAGATCTATCTCAAGGCGGACCCGCAGATGACGGGCCGCGTGACCGTGCCGATCCTGTGGGACAGGAAGCGCGAGACCATCGTTTCCAACGAAAGCGCTGAAATCATCCGGATGCTGGGCAGTGCCTTCGATGATCTGACCGGCGACCGGCAGGATTTCTGGCCCGAAGCGCAGCGCGAAGACATCGAAAAGGTCAATGAACGTATCTATGATACCGTCAACAATGGCGTCTACAAGGCCGGTTTCGCCACGAAGCAGGGCGCCTACGATGCCGCTGTGGGGCCACTTTTCGACAGTCTCGACTGGCTTGAGGATCGGTTGTCCTCGAACCGGTATCTTATGGGAGATGCCGTCACGGAGGCCGACTGGCGGCTCTTCACCACACTGATCCGCTTTGATCCGGTGTATCATCTGCATTTCAAATGCAATCGCGCCCGGATCATAGACTACCCCAATATCTGGGGCTATCTGCGGGAGCTTTATCAGTGGCCGGGCGTGGCTGAGACGGTCCGGTTCGACCATATCGTGCGGCACTATCACTACAGCCATGACACGATCAACCCGCACCGGATCATCCCGATCAATCCAGTCCTCGATCTCGACAGCCCGCACGGGCGCGGCTGATCCGCGCCCGGGCCAGAGGGTCCCCTCAGCCCCGAATTGCGACCAAATACGGCTCACGCATGTCGTAAAGGAACGCGCCAGGAAGCCTCCAGACCGGCGATGCTCGGGCCAAGTCGGTAGGGGCCGCCATGAACACTGTGTATCCCGAAACCCGCAAGATCGACCCGACAAGAGGCGCGCGGCTGGGCGACAATACGCCAAATGACAATGACCGGATCGAGATCGGGCCGACGCAACTGGCCCATGCCGAGTGGGCGGCGGCTGGGCTGGCGCTGCCCGATCTGCAGGCAATGCGCCGCTACCGGTGGGAGCGGCTGACGCAGCATGTGATCGCGCGCGGCCATGGCGGCCTTTTGATGTTTGACCCTCTCAATATCCGCTACGCCACCGACAGCACCAACATGCAGCTTTGGAACACGCATAACCCGTTTCGCGCCGTGCTGCTCTGCGCCGATGGTTACATGGTGATGTGGGATTACAAGAATTCTCCCTTTCTCAGCAAATTCAATCCGCTGGTGCGCGAGCAGCGCTCGGGCGCGGACCTCTTCTATTTCGACCGGGGGGACAAGATCGATGTCGCGGCAGATGTTTTCGCGAATGAGGTCCGTATCCTCCTGCAAGAGCATGCGCCCGGCCTGACACGTCTCGCGGTGGACAAGATCATGCTGCACGGTCTGCGCGCGCTGGAGGCGCAGGGGCTCGAGATCATGGAAGGCGAGGAGGTGACCGAAAAGGCCCGTTCCGTGAAGGGACCGGACGAGATACGCGCCATGCGCTGCGCCAGCCATGCCTGCGAAACCGCTGTGCGTGCGATGGAGGATTTCGCCCGTGCGGAGGTGCCACGTGGCGGCGTGAGCGAGGATGACATCTGGGCGGTTCTGCATGCCGAGAACATCCGCCGGGGCGGCGAATGGATCGAGACGCGGCTGCTCGCTTCCGGCCCGCGAACCAACCCCTGGTTTCAGGAATGCGGACCTCGCATCACGCGCAACAACGAGATCATCAGTTTCGACACCGATCTTGTCGGGTCCTACGGCATCTGTGTCGATATCAGCCGTTCCTGGTGGATCGGCGACTGCAATCCACCCCCGGACATGATCTATGCGATGCAGCACGCGCTGGACCATATCCAGACCAACATGGAGCTTTTGCGCCCCGGCCTGACGATTGGTGAACTCATCGCCAATTGCCACCGGCTGGACGACCGGTTTCAGGCACAGAAATACGGCTGTTTCATGCACGGGGTCGGTCTTTGCGATGAATGGCCGCTCGTGGCCTATCCCGATCAGGCGGTGCCTGGTGCCTTTGACTACGCGTTGGAGCCTGGCATGGTATTGTGCGTCGAGGCGCTGGTGGGCGAGGTGGGTGGCAGCTTCTCCATCAAGCTGGAAGATCAGGTGTTGATCACCGAGGAAGGCTTTGAGAACCTGACCACCTATCCCTTCGATGCGGCATTGCTGGGCAAATCGTGAACACCCAGACCGGAAAAAGATCAGGTTGAGGCGTCGCCGAAGCGCATGGTCATGTCATCTTAGCAGGCTGCTGAAAAGGAAGATTGGGCAGCGCCTGTCAGGAAAACTGTTCCTGTTCTTGCATCGAGCCCCGGAGCGAAGGGACGCGGCCGCCCCTGGGTGGGCGCGTTGAGAGCTTGGGTTTACGGCGGCTTATGCCAGCGAAGCCACTCCATGCGCTGAGCTTCTTGCAGTGTTGCAATGCACCCTCCTCAGCCCTCCATCGAGTGCCGCACCTGTTCCATGCCCTGGATCACATCTTCGCGGATCGCGCGGGCGGCCGCTTCGGCATCGCGGGCATGCATGGCCGCAAGCAGATCCTTGTGTTTGTCGGGCAGATTGCCGGTACCCATCCGGGTGCAGACCACCCGCAGCGACGGGCCGAATCGTAGCCAGAGGCCTTCGGCGAGGTCGGCGAGGATGGGCGCATCGGCAATCTGGTAGATGAGGGTGTGAAATCTGTGATTCAGCTCAAGGTAGCGACGCAAATCCCCGGCGGCGATGGCCGTATCGAGATCTTCGTCCACAGCCGTCAGATGATCGAGATCGGCAAGGCTGGCGCGCTCGGTGGCGCGCAAGGTCAGATGCGGGTCAAGCCATTGGCGGGCGAGGATAAGCTCGCTGATGCGGGCGGCGTTGAGCACCGGCACGCTGATCCGGCGATTGCCCTGAAACTCAAGCGCGCCCTCGGCAATGAGACGACGGATCGCCTCGCGCACCGGGGTCATGCCCGCGCCGAGCCGGGCGGTCAGGCCCTGGATGGTGACCGCCTCTCCCGGGGCGAGGTCCCCGAAGAGCACCTGATCGCGCAATTTACGGTAGATCACCTCATGCGCGGGCAGACGGCTTTCAGCGGGGCTTTCGGCACCGATCTTTCCTGTCGTTCGGTTCATCTTCCCTCCCCGTCCGTCCCGCCAGCTACTCTGACGTCATGTCCATAACCTTAGCGCCCGCAAAAAAATTTTGCCATAGAGCAGCGGCTTGGGGTGTTTGATCAAAATCCTGCCGCCTGGGCTTGGCACATGGCTATGGCAGCGCTAGACCAACGCTGACATCGCAAACGCCGAGAAGCCCTCCGATGAAACGCATCTTCCCGCCTCACGCCTATTCCGACGCGCCCCGCCAGTCCTGCTACTGGAATACCACAACCGACACACCGGATTATCCGGCAGCAAAAGGCACGATGAGCGCCGATGTCGCCGTGATCGGTGCCGGCTTCACCGGGCTCAACGCCGCGCTGCACCTTGCCGAGGCGGGCGAGGATGTGGTCGTGCTCGAAACCCATACGCCCGGATGGGGCGCCTCGGGGCGCAACGGGGGATTTTGCTGCCTCGGCGGGTCTGCCGCCTCGGACCAGCTTCTGAAACTGCAATATGGCGATGACGCGCGTCTCGAGTTTCGCAAGGCCGAATGGGAGGCGGTAAAATATGCACAGGCCCTGATCGCGGAGCGTGGCATCGAGTGTGACACGCATTCGGAGGGCGAAACGCTCTTTGCCCATTCGAAAGCAGCCGTGAAATCGCTCAAGGCGCAGGCTGAGGCCACAGAGCGGAATCTTGGCGTTACCTGCCGGTTCATTGCCCAGGAAGAACTGGCGCAGAATGGCATGAAGGGGCCTTTCCTCGCTGCGCTGACAACGCCGATCGGCTATGCGCTCAACCCGCTGAAATACACGCTTGGGCTGGTGGGTGCGGTTGTCCGTGCCGGGGCGCGGATCCACAGCCATTCGCCGGTCACCGGGATTTCGCACGGCAACGGGTTCACGCTGACCACACCCGAGGCGACGATCCGCGCCAAACGGCTTGTCGTGGCGACCAATGGCTATTCTTCCGACGATGTACCCAAGTGGCTTGCGGGCCGTTACCTGCCAACGCAAACCAACATCATCGTCACCCGCCCACTCACCGATGAGGAAATCGCCGAGCAAGGCTGGTTCACCCACCAGATGAGCTCCGATGACCGCTTTTTGCTGCATTATTTCCGCCTGATGCCCAACAAGCGCATGCTTTTCGGCATGCGAGGCGGGCTCTTCAGTTCACCAAAGTCGGACATACGCATGCACCAGACCATCCGGCAGCATTTCGAGACGATGTTCCCGCATTGGGCGCATGTGGAAACACCTTTTTCGTGGCACGGGCTCGTTGCCCTCGCGCGGGATCTGACCCCCTATACGGGGCCGATCCCGGAAATGCCGGGCGCGTGGACCTCCCTGTGCTACCACGGCAACGGCGTGGCCATGGGCAGCTATGCGGGGGCGCTTCTCGCCGATCAGATGTTGGGCCGATCCGGGGCGCGGCTGCATCCGAAGGTCATGCAGCGCCCGCACAGGAAATTCCCTCTGGGTCGGCTGCGCCGGGCCACGCTGTGGCCGGTTTACGCCTACGCGCTGGCCAAGGGTGATTGAAGGTGTTTGGCGCTGCGGCTTGTGTGAGGGTGCGCTTCGGTGGCGTAAGGACAGACCGCCGCGCGCATCGCCTTCCCCGCTCTATGGCGATCCTTCATTCGTTCAGCAGTGCCTGGCCCATGAGCAGGCAGCTGAAAAAGGGAAGCGACTGAAACCTTGCAGGGAAACTGTTCCTCTCCCATGGCCGGGGTTGAAGCGCAAAGGGACGCGCCCGACCCTGGGTGGGCGCTTCCCCACGCCGGGGCTGCAGTGCTTTATGGTTGCCAGACACTTCCGAACGTTGGGCTTCTTGCTACGTTGCAATGTGCCCTCCCGGGGGAGGGTGTTCGTCGGGAAAACTGCCCCCCGGGCAGTTTTCTGATCCTCCTTACCGCCACCCGGGCTGGTCGCCCGGGCGAGGGGGTGTGGGGGTGCGGAGAGAGGAACAATTTTCCGCCCTCTGTGTCAAGACACACATGCGCAGGGCTTCTTCAGCAGCCTGTTGGATAGACTGCCTCCCGATCAGGATGGATCACTCCCGCCTGTTCCTTGCCCCTGCGCGGAGCAAAACCCGCAGGCCGCCGCGCATCGCTGGGCCGCCCCTTGGGCGCGGCGATTTGGAAGTGATAGGCGGGCCGATTATAGGTCTTGCGTATGTGGCACGATAAATCGCTGCAGAACAACCGCCGGATCGTCGCGCCGCAGCCCAGCGATGCGCGGCTTGATGCAGGGTGCCTCAGGCTGATCGAGAGTGACTCCAGCCTGCCATTCCTACCGCAAAAGAT
>SLDH01000259.1 GCA_007125415.1 Roseovarius sp. | reverse complement strand
CTTCTTATTCCACACCCTCCAACGGGCGGCAATGATTGCTTTGTTCGCCTCTTGTTCTCACCTTATGAATACAAAAGTAGAACATTTCAAGAAATATTTCCTTTTCCACCTTCTGCTGCGGATGGTTAAGGAGTAGTTTACGGCGCAGGGTTTTCGGGGGTTTCCCGACAGACACGGAGGCAGGCAGCTTGCTGGTATTCTCTTCTGCGCGGCTGGTTTTCCTCTCCGTGCCCAAAACCGGCTCCACGGCCTATGAAGCGGCGCTTTCGCCCGTCGCGTCGATGGTCGTCAGCGCACCGCCGGAGCTCAAGCATGCGCCGGTTTTTCGATACAACAGGTTCTTTCGCCCGGCGCTGGAGAAGTTCATCGGCCACGATCTGGAAGTCCTTGCCGTGATGCGGGAGCCACTGGACTGGCTGGGCAGCTGGTACCGGTTTCGCAAGCGTCCGGCCCTGCGTGACCAGAGTAACTCTACCGGCGATGTCACCTTCGATGAGTTCGTGGACGCCTACATGAAGGGCCAGAAGCCGCCTTTCGCCGATGTCGGTTCTCAGGCGAAGTTTCTCGAACCGCAGAACAATGGCACGGCTGTGACCCATCTTTTTCGCTATGAGGATCAGCAGGGGTTGCGCGCCTTCCTGAGAAACCGCCTCGATGTGACCGTGCAGCCCGACCGGATCAATTGTTCGCCTGCTGAAGAACTGGCGCTCTCCGACAGGACGCGCCAGCGTTTCGAGCGGAAATTTGCGAACGAATACAAGCTGTACGCTTCGATCCGCGAGGGCGGGGCCTACACCGCCCTGCCCCGGGAGTGACGTGCATCAGCCGAGTTGCCGGACGACCGTATCCGTCAACTCGGTGAGCGAGAAGGGTTTGGGCAGGAAAACCGAGTTCGGGATATTCGATTGCGCATCACGGAATGTTTCCTCGGCATAGCCCGACATGAAAACCACCTTGACATCCGGCCGATCCTCCAGGGCCTGCTGGACCCAGCTGGGCCCGTCGCGCCCGGGCATGACCACATCGGTCACGAAGACATCGATGCCGAGCGTCTGATCGGCCAGCAGATCGAGCGCATCTTCCGCGGAACCGGCCTCCAGCACAGTGAAGCCCCGGAACTGCAGGGCGCGGCTGGCGAAGGCACGGACGGGGGCCTCATCCTCGACCAGAAGGACAACGCCCTCGGCCTGCACGGGCGGCAAGGACGGGCTGGGTTTTGCTGATTCGACGGGGGACCTGACCAGATCATGGGCCGGCAGGAGCACCTGAAAACAGGTGCCTACACCAAGCGTGCTCTCCACAAAGAGGAAGCCGCCCGATTGCTTGATGATGCCGTAGGCAGTGGAGAGGCCCAGCCCGGTCCCCTCCCCGACACGTTTGGTCGTGTAGAACGGCTCGAACACCTTCTCCAGCTTGTCCTCGGAAATGCCTTCGCCCTCATCGATGACGCTGACCTGCACATATCTGCCCGGCGCAACCTCGGCCCGTCCGCGTTTCATCGGCGTGTCGATCACGAGCTTCTGCGTCTCGATACGGATCGTGCCGCCCGCCGGCATCGCGTCGCGCGCATTGACGACGAGATTCATGATCACCTGTTCCAACTGTCGCTTGTCGGCCCTGATGCAGGACAAGGTCGGATCATGCGAGAGCGAGAGCATCACCTTCTCGCCCACCAGCCGGTTGAGCAGATGGCCAAGATCGGAGAGCGTATCGCGCAGGTCGATGACCTCCGGGCGGAGGGTCTGCTTGCGCGAATAGGCCAGAAGCTGTCCTACCAGCGCGGCGGCGCGGTTCGCGTTCTGATTGATCTGCATCAGATCCGCGAAATCCGGGTCTCCCTGATCGTGACGCAGCAAGAGCAGATCGCAGTGGCCTGATATTGCAGTGAGAAGATTGTTGAAATCATGCGCGACGCCGCCCGCAAGCTGGCCGATCGCCTGCATCTTCTGGCTCTGGACAAACTGCTCTTCAAGCGATTTCAGCTTGGTCGCATCGGTCAGGACCGCAATCAGCACCGCACGGCCATCATGCATGGCCGGGTTCAGTGTGACCTGGACAAAGACATCCCGATCCTTGCGGCGCACCTGCAGCGTTTCGGGCTGGATCGTGCCACGCCCCGCCACGGCATCGGCGATCCAGTCACTGATCGACCGGCCCAGCCCCTCGGTCAATTCCGCGAATTTTCGGGTGTCGCCCTGACTGATGCCCAGCAGATCGCGCGCGAGCCGGTTCGACAGCACGATTGCACCGTTGTGGGAGAGCTTGAGCAACGGCACCGGAAGTTCGTCGAAAAACGCCCATCCATCCGGCTCCTGCTCGGCCACGTCCACACCGGGGACAAGCAGCATCTCGCGGCGCCCCGCGATACCTTCGATCTCGGAGATGAAACAGGGCACGGGCCCCTCGCCAGTGCTGACCTCGTTCACCTGCCCGGGGCGCACCGGCAGATCCGGGAAGATGCGATCGAGGCTGCGCACACGCTCCCCGATGAGGGCGCGGGCGGCAGGGTTCATGAAGAGGATCGCGTCGTTACGGCCAAGTGTGATCATCGGCACCGGAACCGCACCGCCATCGCGCACCGGGCGCTCCGCGGAGCGTTCGACCCGCCAGAGGAACTGCTCCGGCCCGGCACCATGGACCGAAAGGCGCAGATGCCCCTTTTTGATCACCAGATCCTCGAAGGCCGAGCCGCGCGCCGCCGCGCGTGTTTCGAGCCGAAAGAGAATCGCTCCGGGGTTGACAAGGGTTGTCTGCAACGCGGCGGCAAGCGTTGCCGCGCCCGCGGAGTCGAACTGGGAAAGAGCCGCCTGGTTCTGGAAGATGATACGGCCCTGGGGGCCGGTGAGAAAGCTGGGCGAGAGATCATTGCCGATCAACTCGGCGATCTCGATCTGCGCGCCGCCCGCCCTGCCCTGCACGGCGGATACGGTCAGGAGCGTCCAGACAAACACGATCAGAAACGTCATGCCCACGGCCATGAGCGCTAGATGCTCCGGCCCATCGGGCAGGAGCCAAGCCGACGCAAAAAAGGCCGCCGACGCTGCCAGCATGACCCAGCATCTGCGGCGGTTTGCACGCGCCGCCTTTCCTATCGGCTCGGCAATGCCGGTCAGGAATGCCAAGTTTCGCCCCTTCGCCAGTCGATTCGTCAGCCCTCAGATTGGCAGCAAAGGCCTTAATCGGCCCTTAATCCGGCAAAGTTACCCGCTGAACGTGCGCAGGTCACCCCTATTTTCGCGTCAGGATGGAAAGATGGAAGCCATCTCCATGCGCCGAGACCGGCCAGACATGGCGGCCTTCGCAGTGCCACGCCGGATGGCGCGCGAGAAAGGCCGCGACCTGCGCCTCGTTTTCCTCGTGCAGCACCGAACAGGTCGCATAGGCGAGCCTGCCCGCTTCCGCGACAAGCCGCGCCCCTTCATCGAGCACCATGGCCTGAACCTCGATCAACTCGGCAAGGCGCGCAGGCGTGAGCCGCCATTTCATGTCCGGGGCGCGCCGCCAGGTGCCGCTGCCCGAGCAGGGCGCATCGCAAAGGACCAGATCGAACGGCCCGGCACCGCCCAGTTTCCGGCCATCGAGAATGCGGACCGCAACACCGGCGCGGGCGGCGCGCACGGGCAGATCGGCCATGCGCTGCGCATCGGCATCATGCGCAAACCATCGGCCCTGCGCCCGCGCGGCCAGCGCCAGCAGCTTGCCACCGCCACCCGCGCAATAGTCGAGCACCTTTGCGCCGGACGCGAGGGCAAGCCGCTCCATCGCGGCCTGGCTGGAGCCGTCCTGCAACTCCACAAGCCCGCTGCGATACACGCTTGAGGAAGCAAGGCGGCGCGCGCCCTCCGCGATGCGAAGCGCGCTGGCCGCCGCCGGATCGGGGTGCGCGACGATCCCTTCCCCGGCCAGCGCCGCAATCGCGCCATCCCGCGTTGTCTTGCCCAGATGCACGCGGACCATCACCGGCGCACGATCCCGCAGGGCAAGGGCCGTGGGCAGCGCCTTGTCACCGAGCGAGACCTCGAAACGGTCAATCAGCCAGTCGGGCAGGTCCATCCGGTCGCGGGCATCGGGCTCACCCGGTTCGCGCTCGTCCTCCGAAAGCGGTGCCGGCGCGTAGCGCGCTCCGGTGAACATCGCGTCGGGGTCGTCACCGGCGGCGCGCTGCGCGCCGATCATCAGCCCGCGCCCGGTCAGCCCGCCGCCCCGCACCGCGAAGGACCGCCTGCAGCGCAGGGCATGAAAGACATGATCGCGGATCGCCACCCGGTCTTTCGAGCCGGCAAAGCGTGACTTTCTGGCCCAGCCGGTCAGCGCCTTCTCGGCGGGAATGCCCGACAGGATCGCATCGAGCAGCTCAATTGCGGCCTGCACCCGCGCAGCCGGTGTCATGGCGCAACTTCAGGAGCGCGATGCAACATATTGATAATGCTATCCAATACGATAGTTCGGGCTTTCGCGGGTGATCTGCACATCATGCACATGGCTTTCGCGAAGCCCCGCATTGGTGATCTTCACGAACTCGCAGTTCCGGCGCATCTCTTCGACCGTGGCGCAGCCTGTATAGCCCATGGCCGCGCGCAGACCGCCCACAAGCTGGTGGAGCACCGTACCGGCCGCGCCCTTGTAGGGCACCTGCCCCTCCACACCTTCGGGCACCAGCTTGTCGCTGGCCGCATCCTTCTGGAAATAGCGATCCGCCGAGCCGCGCGCCATGGCCCCGAGGCTGCCCATCCCGCGGTAAGCCTTGAAGGACCGGCCCTGAAACAGGATCACCTCGCCGGGGCTTTCATCCGTGCCCGCCAGCATCGAGCCGACCATCGCACAGGACGCCCCGGCGGCGATGGCCTTGGCGAAATCGCCCGAAAACTTGATCCCGCCATCGGCGATGACCGGCACATCACCGGCGGCTGCGGCACAATCGGCAATCGCGGTCATCTGCGGCATGCCCACGCCAGCCACCATCCGCGTGGTGCAGATACTGCCCGGCCCGATCCCCACCTTGACCGCATCCGCCCCGGCGCCGATCAGCGTTCGGGTGGCTTCGGCCGTGGCCACGTTGCCCGCCACGACCTGAACTTCGTTGGACAGCGTCTTGGCCCGCTCCACGGCGATGGCAACCCCTTCGGAATGGCCATGGGCGGTGTCGATCACGATCATGTCCACACCGGCATCCACGAGGGCCTGTGAGCGCTCGAACCCGGCATCTCCGACAGTGGTAGCGGCAGCGACGCGCAAGCGACCCAAGGCATCCTTGCAGGCCTGCGGGTTGAGCACCGCCTGTTCGGTGTCCTTGAGCGTGAGCAGGCCGGTAAGCTTGCCGCTCTTGTCGGTCACCAGCAGCTTCTCGATGCGCCGCTCCTTCATCAGCGCCTTGGCTTCGTCGCGATCGGCAGGCTCGCGCAGGATGGCGAGATTGTCGCTTGTCATCATGACACTGACGGGGGTGCGATCATCCTCGGCGAATCGCATGTCGCGATTGGTCACGATCCCCACGACACGACCGTCGCCATCCACCACCGGAAAGCCGGTGACATTATAGCGCTCCTGCAGGGCCTTGGCATCGGCAAGGGTCTGATCGGCGCTCAGGGTGATGGGGTTGTAGACGATGCCGCTTTCGAACCGTTTGACACGGCGGACCTGGCGCGCCTGTTCCTCGATCGTGAGGTTGCGGTGCAACACCCCCATGCCGCCATGCTGGGCCATGCAGATCGCCATGGCGGATTCCGTCACCGTGTCCATGGCGGAACTGAGCAGCGGGATATTGAGGGCAATCTGCCGGGTGACGCGTGTGCGGGTATCCGCCGCTGTCGGCAGCACGCTGGACTTTGCTGGCACCAGCAGAACATCGTCGAATGTGAGGGCCTCACGAATCTCCATTGCGTCACTCCTCGGACATGGATCGTTTGGCGGTTCCCTATCTCACGGATCGGCTGCAGGTGAAAGGCCAATCTTGACTGGAGAGGCGCGGCGAATCAGGGTGCCGGAGTGCGGCGCGAGGTGCGGTGAGGGGCCGGGCATTCGTCCGGATTTGGCGCAGGTCGCATCTGATGGGTTCAGCTCGTTTCCAGGGACAGGGCGTGCGGTCGCCCGGGGCCGCATGATGGAAGACAGAATCCGACACGATTCAGGCAAAATTGGAATATCTTTGGTTCATTTTTCTTCTGAAATCCGGCTGTTTCTCGGATTTAATTTAATCGAATGCCTGAAATTCGTTTATCGACACCTCCAAACCGCCTAAACTTTCTGCGACTCATTGTCGGCAATCGGCATGGTCGCAAAAATTGGTATATTTCCGGTACGTTTTTGCCGGCCGGAAGCAGAACCAACGCTTTCCCTCGAGCGCGCGTGCGCCCTTTGTCACGCTGCCCACCTGTAGGTGGCGCTGAATGCGGCCGGCGAGACGATCCTGGTCCGCAAGACGGCGACGACGGTGGGAGGGGCCGGCCACAGCGCCACGCGCCAAGCCAACGTCGCCGGCATCGTCGACG
>SLDH01000292.1 GCA_007125415.1 Roseovarius sp. | reverse complement strand
CGGGCGTGCGCTCCAGAATCTCGAGCGCATCATGGCGCACGTGGTTCTGGGCCATTTCGGCGCGCAGGAATTCCTCTGTGATCTTGCCTTCGTTCACGCATTCCTTGAGCAGGCCAAGGAAGAAACGCTCCTGATTCTTGTCGGGATGGGCCTTGTAATTGCCCATGAGCCCATATTCTCCGAAAAGCTGACGGCGCAGGCGCAGCACCCAGCCTGCGGGCGGGAAGGCGCGGAAGCGCTCGGCGGGCCGCCAATCCACTTTCAGCCCGGTCTTCCAGGGCTGGGTCTTGCGCCGCGTGGTATGCAGCATCTTGGTTTCCGGCGTGAACTTGTCGAAATCGTTCCACTCTTTCTCGAAAAGGTCGATCGTCTCGCGCGGCTCCTTGCGCAGGCCGATCCAGTCCTGATAATCGAGATCGCCGTCGAACATGGCGTTGAACTGCTCCTCGACTTTCCAATGGGTCAGTTGCGCACAGTCAAGCAGCATTGCGCTTGACGCGAAATTTCCGTCGATCAACCCCTTGGGGCCCGAACGCATGCGCGCAAGGATCGCCTTGCCACCCATGTCACGGCTCAAGAGATCCCAGATGTCCACACAGGCGAAAATGTCGGGGTCGATCACGACAGCGCGGCCTTCATAGCCCATGAGTTCGGGCGGCATCATGCGGGTCGGCGTGAAGGATTGCAGATCATCGTTGAGCCAGGTCCGGTAAATCCCGTCGCGCAGATATTCCTGTCCTTCGCGCGCGGCGAAGAAAGGATAGTCCCGGCTATCCACAAGATGCACATCGAACTTGTCATTGTTGAGCGAATAGCGCCGCAGCGCATGTTCGGCCACGATCGCACCGACGATCTGCTTGTGATTGGTCTGGATGAAGACGCCGTATTTCATGATATGTGATCTGCCAGCTGTTGAACGGAGGTTGAGCGGCACTATACAGCAGCAAGCCCGCATGTTCCATGCGTTGCGCGCGGTAAAATCAGCGGAAAACCCCACGTCGGTAAAGCTGCCAGCAGAACCCCCAGATATGCACAAGCGGCCGGCGGCGAACCCGGTCGGGGATTTCCACCACCTGGCCCGAATGGCGCGTGAGTTTCCAGGCGATGTAATCGAGCCCGCCCTCGAAGGTGAAGAGCGCCTTGACGAGCCGCGTGAGGGACAGCGCCTTGCCCTGCACCCGGCGCAGCCCCCAGAGCAACGGTGCGATGCGCCGCGCGCGGCGTGGAACCTGCGCGCGGTAGAGAAGGCTGCCGTCATCCGCTGTGTAGATCTGCAACAGGTCCGCGAGGCGGGGCTGCAAGGCCTCGGTCATCGCGGTGAAGAAGGCCCGGCCCTGCGCGACCAGCTCAGCGCTGCGTCCCTGCTGCTCGGCGCGCAGCTCGGTGCCATAGCTGAGGGCAAGGGCCGCCTGCCACAGATCATCCACGCGCCCCTCTGCGGGCAGGGCGGGCAGGCTGCGGCGCAGCAGCGTTTCGCCCGCACGAAAGAACGCGGCGTCCAGCCGTGCCGCAATGGTGGCGTTCTGCGCCCAGACCACTTTCACCGGTTGGGCGAACCGCCCCCAGAGATAGGACTGGAACCAGCGCGCGCTCGTGCCGCGCTCAAATTGCGCAAGGCTGAGCACCGCGTATTTGCAACGCACGGTTTGCTCGCCTGACGACGCTTCGAGGTAATAGACATTGGGCGGCAGGATACGCCCGGCAATGCGCAAGAACGCGCGGGGCTCGGAGCGAGGCGTCGGCTCGACCAGCGCATAGAGATCAACAAGCCCCTCGGTCAGATCACCCGAACGCAGACAGGACCCATAGAGGATGATTGCCTGCAACCCGTCGCCAAAGCGTTCGCTTAGCGCACCGAGAAGGGCGCGCAACTCTGACGAGCTTTCCGGTGTCGGCCCCTCGGGCGTGGGATAGGCAGGTGGCCGGGTCATCGCGGGCACAGAAATCGCACCGGCCCCTGCGCGGTGATGCTGAGCGGGGCATCGGCCCCTGCGGTCTCAAAAAGCTCGCCATCAAGGTTCAACTCGCCGGTGAAATGGAGGCGGATCGCATCGCCGCGAAAGCTCTCATAGCCATTTTGTGCCGTGACATGCCGGTTGGGGCGCCCGCGCAGCAGTGAGAGAATGGCGCGACCGAAGCGCTTCGCGCCGCCGCGAATCGTCGTAAGCCCGATCGCGCCGCCGCGCTCGGCCCAGAAGGGGCGGATACCCAGCGAAAGCCGCTCCAGCGTGCTGGCCACGAGGATCAGCATGGGTGCGGTGTCGCGCGTAAGAGGCATGCCATCCGCGCCGTGCAGGGCAAGGCTCACATTGGTAGGCTGGTAAAAGCGCGGGTCCTGCCGCATCAGCCCCCAGAGAGCCCGGATGAGGATCAGCATAAGGCTGATCTCGCCGCCCAGACCTTTCGAATGAACATTACTATGAGCATAACGTGTGGCCTGCATTACCGCGCCGGTGCCCAGAAACATGCCATGGCGCAGCTGCCCGTCAGCCGCCCCCGCAACCTGCATGATGTGGCGCTGGCGTGTCTTGCCGGTGAGTGGTGCTCCAGCATTGAGCCAGGAGCGGAACCGCCGGAGCGCCCGCGCGTGGGCGGAGGCCATGCCGATATCGCCTGCTGTCATGTTGGCGGTGCCGCCCGGCAGGACGATGAAAAGAGGATGTTGCGCGGCGGGCCAGTTCTGCACGATCATCCCGATCGTGGCTGCGATCGTGCCATCGCCGCCATTGATGACGATGACATCGGGCGGCGCCTTGGCCAGCATTGCGATCAGCGCTCTCGCCGCGTCGGAATCCGGCGTGATGTGATGGATGATCTGCGGATGGGCGGCCAGCAGCGCCTCGATCCGCGCCCAGTGTTTGCGATTGTTCCCGCTGGTGGGGTTGCTCAGCATGATGATATGAGAGGCGGTCATGGCCGGCCTCCGGAGAAGCCGTTCGCCGCCAGCAGCCTCTCGATCCGAGCGAGTATCCGGGCCATGTCGGCATCGGTTTCAAGCGCATCGGCTTGCCCATACTCGGGCTCAGACATGGGCTCAGACACGGGCGTGGTATCCTCCCCGATCCAGCTTGCCAGCCCGCGTTCGATCAGCATCTGGTGAAAGGCCGGGAAATGCCGCGTCTGCGGCAGGAGCTTCAGGCGGTAGAGCAGGCGGGCGAGCGTGATCCGCGCGGTCTCGGCCATGTGCCGCCCGTCGCGCCGGGGCTGAAAGAGCCAGGCGCTGAGGCGACGCCTGCCATTGTCGAGCCTGCCGAGCCAGCCCGTGGGCAGCGGGACGATCTCGAGCGGCTTGCCAAGGCGCACCACCTCGACCTGCATCGAAATACTGTCGCCGGTAACCACGAAGCGATCCGCCAGCGCCAGCAGCCCGGCATAGGGGTTCTCGCCCGTAGCCTGCGCCCAGTCAAAAACCTGCACCATCCCGTCGAAACCCCGGGCAAGCCCCTCCATGAACCCCGGCGGCGTGCGCCGCGAACCCACGAGATAGGCCGTGCCGCCTGCGTCCAGCACCTCTTCGATGCGGCGGCGCAGCCGCGCCTGCACGGCGGCGGTGTAGCGAAAGGGGTTGGTGGGTCCGCCAATGAGAAAGGCCGTGAGCGGCCGGGGCAGGGGGGCGAGATCCGCGCGCCACCGGGCCTCGCCTTCTTCGAGCCGCGCGGGATCGACATCCATCAGCGGCAGGCCGATATGCAGCACATTGTCATATGGTGCGGGCAGGGTTTCGGCGCTGGTCACGATGAGGTCGAAATGCGCCATCCAGCCCGAGGGCTTGCCGAGAAGCACGATCTTCGCACGCCCGCCCGATTGTTGCTTGATCCAGAGCGCGGCATTGGCCGGGCGCCGCCCGCTGGTGAGGATGAGATCGGGCCAGGGCGGCTCGAGCGGGTCGCTGCGCGCCGGATCAAGATGGTAGAGCGTGGGCCCCACGCGCGGCTTTCCAAGCACGAATTTCGGCTGCATCTCGAGATGCCGCAGGGCGCTCTTCCAGCCATGGCGCGCCTCGAGCGCCCGCGCCACCCGCTCCACCTGGCCGTTATCGCCGCGCTTGTCGCCCAGGACCCGCCAGATGCGCGGCGCTGTCTGCTGCGCGGTCAAGGAGGCTCACCCGCCGGCCGGTGCGGCGGGCTGCAGGCTCTCGAGCCCCAGCAGCGTTTTCAGCCCCGGCGAGAGGTCACGCGCAACCAGCCCCTCAAGTTCTGCCACCTGAGTGTCGGAGAAATAATCGCGGTAGCCGCCCACCTTGGCGCGGCGCACCTTGAAGCTTTCAGGGTCATCCGCATTGCGCAGCGTGAGCCCGCCCGAGCGGAAGAAACCTTCCGTCTCCATCTTGCGCAGATTGTCGAAGGACCCGAAAGCGACGGCATCGGCGATCTCTTCCTCCGAAAAGCTGTCGCCCATCAGTGTGGTGATCTGCTCCAGCACGCGGGCCGGATCCGCGCGCAGCGCCTCGTAGGAGGTCAGCAACGTGTGATCCAGCTGCGACAGCGCGGCTTCCCAATGGTTGAGAAAGGCGATGAGCGACGGCAGGCCGATCTCGCTATGGCGCACGAAATCCCACATCTCGATATTGCCGCGGTCAACGGGCGTGGTGAGCCCGGCATTGATCAACTCCTGCTTGTGATCGGATTGCCGCTTGGTGAACTGGAAGAACCACGACACCGCGATATCGAGCGGGTTGCGCGCCAGCAGCATCACGGGCTTCTGCTTGAGTCCTTGATCCTGCGTCACGCCCGGTTGCAGCAGATCGCCCACAGCGCGCTCATAGCTGTACCATCCATTGGTGGCGGCAAAGCCGGGAATATCGGGATTGGCATCCGCAAGAGCGGGGTAGCGTGCGAAATCCGCCTCGGGGATGCCGTGGCGCTGTGCGTAGAGCCGGGTGAGCATGACCTTGAGCCAGGTATTGCCGCTTTTGGGATGGGCGATGATGATCAGCGAGGAGCGTCGCGCGATATCCACTTCCAGAGCGCCCAGCCGCGCGCGGCGCTGCGCCACGCGCAGGGTGCGGGGCAGGGGGGCGGTGCTGCCGATGATGACCGCCTTGCGGATGTTGTCGCGACCGATTTCGCGCAGGGAAGGGATGAGGCTCATGTCAGATGTCCCGTTTGTGGCAAGTCACGCACCTGTCGCAGAACGGCCTGATGCGCGGCATGGGGTGCTTTGCCCCGTCACGCTGCGAAAGTCCATCCCAAGCGGCGTTTTGATGTCGATTGCGGCAGTGCAGCATCATCGGCACAGCCTTGCCTGCATGCGCGAAGCGCCGTTGACGCCGAGGCCCAAACCCCGCTATGAGACGCCAGAATTTGACGGACGGCCCATGGTCGATTTGCCGAACGCGGCGGGCAACCCGCAGACGCGGCAGGACAGACAGGGGCTGAGACAAGGGGTCAGCAAAAGGCCGCGACCGGGCAAGACCCGCTTTAACGATATCCCGAAGGGACACCGAGATGACAGAAGTTTCCACCGATAGCACCGCCAAGGACTATTGCGTCTATATTCAGGCCAATCACAAGCAGTTCATCGGCGCGCTGGTGTCCGAATATTCCATACGCCGCACGTCGAAGCATAACGAGAAATTCGATATCCGGATCATGCATTACGATGATTTTCCGGTCTTCGAGGAGCATGAAGGCCAGAAATATCTGCGCGATGGCGAGTGGCGCGAATGGGTGCGCAACGATCTGCAATCCTTCACCCCAACCCGCTTTGCGCCGCCGCAACTGATGGGTTTCAAGGGACGTGCCGTGGTGATCGACCCTGATGTGTTCGCGCTGGCCGATGTGTGGGAGCTCTTTTCGCGTGACATGCGGGGGGCGGCGGTGATGTGCCGTCCGAAATCGGGATCCAAGGGCAAGCGCGGGGCGCTGGCCACGAGCGTGATGCTGCTCGACAATGCCAAGCTCACGCACTGGAAATTTGACGAGCAGTTCAAGGCAATGTTCGATGGCAGCCGCGATTACATGCCGTGGATCAGCCTGCTTTACGAGGATCGCGAGACGATCGGCCTGCTGGAAAACGAATGGAACGATTTCGATCATCTGGATGCCAATACCAAGATGATCCACAACACCCACCGCAAGACACAACCCTGGAAGACAGGCTTGCCGGTGGATTACCGCGCGGCCGATTCCTTCCGCCTCTTTCCGCCCAAGCACTGGGTGCGCCGTGCGCGCCGCGCGCTCTTCGGCGATTACGGAATGGCAGGCACCTACAAGGCGCACCCCGACCCGGCGCAGGAGGCGTTCTTCTTCGGGCTGGTGCGCGAGGCCATGGAAAAGGGCGTGATCACCGAAGAGATGCTGCGCGAGGAGATGCGCCAGAACCATGTGCGCCATGACGCGTTCGAGGTGATGGAGCGTGTTCCGCCGCTGGCGCCTGCGGCCTGATCGGGAACGCGCGGCGCCTCACGTATCTGATGCGGCTTTCGTACCGTAGTCATAAACCGGGTCCAGCAGGTCATCGAGCATGGCGTCAACGGCCTTGACCTGCGCATCATCGAAATAGTCGCGATAGCCGCCCACCTTGGCGCGGCGCACCTTGTAGCTGTCGGGGTTGGCGGCGTCCCGGGGCGTCATGCGCCCGCCGCTCATGCGGAAGCCTTCGCCTGCTTCCATCTTTTTCATGTTGTCGTAAGAGGCATATTCCACCGCATCAGCAATATGTGCCTCCGTGGCCGGCACATCGAGAAACTTCGCAAGCCGGTGCAGGACCTCATGCGGATCGCTGCGCATGTCTTCATAGCGGACAAGTTCCAGCGCCCTGATGCGGTCCATCTCGCGTGCCCAGAGATTCATGAAACGCATGATCTTGGGCATGCCGCCCCCCTCATGCCGCACAAAATCGAAGATTTCGCAATCGTCGTCATGGGGCGGGTAATCATTGAGCGCCTTCTTCTCGGGGCGCATGCGGAATTTCCACTGAAAGAACTGCGACACGGCCACATCGCGCGGATCACGCATCAAAAGCACCACTCTCTTGTCGTAGAAATCGGCCTTCGTGTCGGTGTTGCCGGTGTAATCCTCGATGTAATTGTCATGGGTGAAGAAGATACGCGGGATCCGGCGGTCCAGATTGTGGAAATTGTCGAAGCCGATCATGATGTTCTCGGGAAGCCCGTAAACCTGCTGATAAAGCCGTGAGACCATCACCCGCAACCATGTGCGGCCGCTCTTGCCAAACGAGACCACCACGGCATCCGCGCGCTTGAGCCGGGCATATTGCTCACGCCCGCGCAGATGCCGCTCGGCGCGCACGCGCTCGGCCTCATCGGCGCCCGTGAGGTCGAGCCGCAGCTTGAGCAGGCGCCGGCTCGCCTTCTTGTAGGCGGTCTTGCTCGCTTGCGGCAGGGCGGCGCGCAGCAATCTGAAAGTATCGCTCATCGGGGGGTTCCGTCTTCGGGGTGAATATTGGCTGAGACTGGATGGGACGCGCCGTATCCGAAAGCCGGGTCCAGCCTTTCGGTGACCATCGCATCGATTTCGGCAAGTTGCGCATCATCAAAATAGTCGCGATAGCCGCCCACCTTGGCGCGGCGCACCTTGTAGCTGTCGGGGTTGGCGGCATCACCGGGCTTCAGCCGTCCGCCACTGCTCTGAAAGCTCTGATCGGCCTCTTTCTTCTTCATGTTCTCGTAAGAGGCATATTCGACCGCCTCGGCGATCTGCGCGGCATCGGCGGGGATATCCAGAAAAGCGGCGATCTCGGCCAGGGTTTCGACCGGGGAGCGCCGCATGTCCTCATACCGGATGACGAGATGCGCGCGCAGCCTGTCTTTTTCCCTGGCCCAGAGATTCATGAAATCGATGATCCTGGGCAGGCCGCCGGTATCTTCGCGCGCGAAATCGAAGACCGAGCAATCCGCACCATGGGCGGGGTAGTCATTCATGTCCTTCTTCCAGGCCTTTGTGCGAAACCGCCAGTGGAAGAATTGCGACACAGCCACATCGCGCGGATCACGCACCAGCAGCAGGACTTTCCGGTCATAGTAATCAACCTTCGTGTCCCAATGGCCGGTATATTCGCGGATATGCGTGTCATGGGTGAAGAAAAGTCTGGGCGCGCGGCTGTCCATATGATGCAGGTTGTCGAACTCGATCACCACATCAGCAGGTAAGTCATAGATTTGCTGGCAAAGCCGCGAGATCATCACCCGCAACCATGTGCGCCCGCATTTCGGATAGGAGACGATTACCGCATCCGCCCGCCTCACCCGGTCATGCTGCTCGCGCCCGCGCAGGCGCCGCTCCGCCCGCATCCGGGTATCATGGTCCGCACCCGTCAGCCGCAAGCGCGCGCGGACGATGCGGCGGCGCAGGCTCTTGCGAAAGGTCTGTGCTGCCTCGGGCAAGGCTGCACGGAAGGTCTTGATCACATCGTTCATCAGGTCGGCGCGCCGTCTTTCGAGAGCAAAGGGGCTGTTGGCCATGTCCTTAGACTGTCTTTGCCGGAGATTCGACAGGTAATTGACACCGAGCATCATGCCCCGTTGCGATGCGCAATCCTTCGTCGCGGCCTGCGGGCATTATCGCTGCACCTGTCCGGCCCGATGAAAGAGGGCCCGATGAAAAAAGGGCCCGATGAAAAAAGGGGCCGATGCAAGATCGGCCCCAATGGGCCGCCCGGCCCCCGGGGAGAGGGTCCAGGCGGTGCGAATGCCTGCGCTGCGTCAGGTCTGCAAATAGGCTTCGAGACTGTCGTCCAGCGCGTCTTTCCATGGTGTGTGGTGGGGAGGGGCCTTCTTCTTGCTCATCGGCGAGACATAGCCATGGTTTCGGAAGGTCATGATGTCTTCCTTCTTGTGCTTCTTCCACTCATAGAACGCCTGATTGGCCGTCTCGATGTCGAAGCTGGGATAATCCGTTTCGGCGATCAGTTCGCGGATATAGTCGCCCTGATAGGCGATACAGCCATAATCATCCTCAAGCGCATCTTCCTCGGCCTCACGGCGCTTCACGTCGGCTTCCATCTCTGCCTGCGAGGGCAGGGCGATCTTGCCCATGATCTGGTCGCGCACCCACCAGGCCTGCGCATCGAACATGTTGAAGGTGTACCACTGGTCCTGCATGCCAAGATAGAAGAGCTTGGGATTCTTCGTCCAGACGACACCCTTGTAGAGATCGGCCGTGGCCAGTCTGTTGGCTGTCTTGAGGCGCAGATCATCAGGCAGAAAGTTGAAATGGTGGCGATACCCGGTGCACAGGATGATCGCGTCCACATCCTTCGAGGTGCCATCCTTGAAATAGGCCGTGCTGCCTTCGACCTTCACGAGCGCGGGCACCTCCTGCCAGTTGTCGGGCCATTTGTAGCCCATCGGTGCCGTGCGGTGCGCCACGGTGACCGACTTGCAGCCGTATTTCCAGCATTGGCTGCCGATATCCTCGGCAGAATAGGAGGTGCCGAGAATCAGGATATCCTTGTCGATGAACTCGCGCGCATCACGAAAGTCATGGGCATGCAGAATGCGCCCATTGAAGCTCTCGAAGCCCGGATAGTAAGGCACGTTCGGTGTGGAGAAATGCCCCGAGGCCACGATCACATGGTCGAACTGCTCGACCGTTTCAGCGTCGTTCTTGGTGTCACGTGCGGTGACGCTGAACAGGCCGGTTGCCTCATCATAGCTCACATCCCGCACAAGATGATTGAACTTGATCCAGTCGCGCACACCGGCCTTCAGCACCCGGCCTTCGATATAGTCGAAGAGCACGGCGCGGGGCGGGAAACTGGCAATCTCCTTGCCGAAATGCTCATCGAAAGTGTAATCGGCGAACTCCAGCCCCTCCTTCGGGCCATTCGACCAAAGGTAGCGATACATCGAGCAATGGCAGGGCTCGCCGTCTTCATCCACACCCGTGCGCCAGGTGTAGTTCCACAGCCCGCCCCAGTTCGACTGTTTTTCGTAACAGACGATGTCGGGGATCTCCTCGCCCTTCGCCCTGGCGGATTGAAAGGCCCGCAATTGTGCCAGCCCCGACGGTCCGGCTCCGATGATCGCTATGCGCTTTTTCGACATGCTATGCTCCCATGTTGGTTTGAACCAGATTGATCTTTTGGTTCTATTGGTTCATTGCAATAAGCCAAAGACTAGACCAATTTGTCAATTACATTCCTTGTCCGGATATGATTTCATATGGCTCGAGGATGAGGCCTGCACAGAAAACGGGAATGTTCTCAGATGGAAAGCTCCAGTTTTGCCCACAGGTTGACGATCAGCGCCGCGATGCCGCGCATGGCAGTGGGGAAGGGTTCGGCGATCAATATCGGCTTTCTGGCCCCTCTGAGCGGGCAGGCCGAATCCTGGGGGCTACCCGGTTTGCAGGGCTGTCGGATCTGGGAAAGCTGGCTCAACAGGGCCGGCGGCTTGCTGATCGGCGGGCGGCGTCATCCGATCCGCATTCATGCGTCCGACTGCGCCGGCGGTCCCGAGGCCGCGCGGGAGGGCGCAATGGCGCTGGTGCAGCATCACGATGTGCAATTGATGATGATGCTGGGGGGTGACAGCTTCTCCGCCGTGGCCGACTACCTGGCCGAGCGGCGCATTCTCACCTCCACCTTGCTGCCCTCGGATCTCAGCCCCGACACGCGCTATCTCATCGCGCCCTCCGAGGTGCATCCCATCTATGTGGTGACCGGAGTGGACTGGTTGACGCGCGCCCGGCCCGATCTCGGCCGCGTTGCGCTCTGCAGCCAGCGCGACGCGATGGGTCTGCCTTCGCTTGCCACCTATCGCGCAGCCTTCAAGGCGGCGGACTGTGCCATCGTCAAGGAAGTGCAGTACCCCGCCGAAGGGGGCGACGCGACGGCGATCGTCGGGGCCATGCTGGCAGAGGCCCCCGATATCCTCTGTTGGTGTACCAGCTACACGCCCATGGTGCATGCCTTGACCGAAGCGGCCCATGCGGCGGGCTTCAAAGGCCGGATCCTGTCCTGTACGCTTGATCAATACGACGTTCTGGCGCAGAAACTCGGGGCGGACTATCTAGAGGGCGTGACCTTCCAGTTTCCGGATTTCGACGATCCCGCGTTGAGCGAGAAAGCTTTTTTCTTCAATCGCCCCAATGCGTTTTATGACGAATATAACGAGAAATTTCCGGGAAGCTGGTCCGCGGTCAGTTGGGAATATGCCGCCATTCTCGACATCTGGCATGCCGCGGTGGAAAAGGCCGGCACCACCAACCCGATCTCGGTGCTGGCAGCAATGAAGCAACTGGGCCATGTCACTCACGCCTTTGGGTCGGCGGAATGGTGGGGGGCCGAGATATTCGGGATCGACAACGCGCTTGTGGGCGACTGGCCTGTGGTCACGATCCAGCGTGGCAAGGCCCGAATCGTCAGCTTCGAATCGGTTCCCGCCTGGCTTTCGCGACACAGCGCACTGTTGCGCGCCGAGATGTATGCGCTGGGTCAGATGTGGGATCAGCGCATGGGGCAGACCGGGCCGCGACTGGGTGCGCGCCGGCTCTAGCCATCCTGCAAAAGCAGGCTCTGCTCTTCGATGAGGTGGAGTTTAACGAACTCCACCGCCGAGGCCACATCACGCGAGGATATGGCATTGAAAAGCGTGTTGTAGCGCTTCTGATGCTCCTCGATCCGCTTCGGGGTAAGGTTTCTGCGGCGCAGTTTGGTGCGGAACGACGGATGCAGCGTTTCCACCGTCAACCGGTAACACGAGGCCAGAAGCGGATTGCCGGTTCCTTCGGCAATCTGCAGATAAAGCCGCTCTTCCAACCCGATGAACGCATCCACATCGGTCTGCACCGCTTCGATTTCCGACAGGATCTCGGCCAGCACACCCAATTGCCGCGGCGTCATGTTGATGACGGCAAGGCGCACCATTTCCGGCTCGAGGATGCCGCGTACCACAAGATGATCAAGCGGGCTCGTATCATCGGCCAGATCCGGATCGCTCGTTGGATCTGCCGGCCCCGAGCGATAGGTGACGAAACTGCCGGACCCCGCCCTGCGGCGGATGGCTCCCTGCGCTTCCAGCACATCGAGCGCCTCGCGCACCGTATTGCGCGCCACACCCAGTTCCGCGGCCAGTGTGCGCTCCGAGGGCAGCCGCGTGTCCGTCGGATACTCCTCGGCCTTGATCCGCGCGAAAAGCGTATCGATCACGATCTGCACGGTGGCGCCGATGGGCGAGTGCGGGTCTTTGAAAACCTGGTCGTTCATCCTGTCATTATACCAGTTTGAACCAGAATATACCAATCAAATGCGAGGCGGGCCAATTGGTCCTTTCATCCATGGGCGCTCCTGCGAGACTCCGGCCGGGGGCTGAAATCTTCTGATGACGCGATTCGATGTTTCTTCTTGGAAAAAATACCCAAAAGACGCTGGTCACTTGCACGGACCACCACATGTAGAGCGCGCCATCACTCCGCGGCTTTGAGCTCGAACCCCTTGGCGATCTGGTCGGACGGCTCGACCGGGTATTCTCCCGAAAAACACGCGTCGCAATATTGCGGACATTTCGCATTGCGGCCCATGCTTTCACCGACCGCGCGATAGAGCCCATCGAGAGAGATGAACTTGAGGCTGTTCACCTCCAGATGAGCGCACATCTCATCCTCGGACATGGTCGCGGCCAGCAGCTTCTCGCGCTGGGGCGTATCGACCCCGTAGAAACAGGGCCAGGCCGTGGGCGGCGAGGCGATACGGAAATGCACTTCTGCGGCCCCGGCATCGAGTATCATTTCCTTGATCTTCCGGCTGGTCGTGCCGCGCACCACGCTGTCATCCACCAGAATGACGCGCTTGCCTTCGATCAGCGCGCGGTTCACGTTGAGCTTGAGGCGCACGCCCATGTTGCGGATCTGCTCGGTGGGCTCGATGAAGGTGCGACCCATATACTGGTTGCGCACGATGCCCATGGCGAAAGGTATCCCCGATTCCTTGCTGAAGCCGATGGCGGCCGGTGTGCCGCTGTCGGGAATGGGGCAGACAAGATCCGCCTCTACCGGGCTTTCGCGGGCCAGTTCCACGCCGATCTCGTGGCGGGTCTCGTAAACGGACCGTCCGCCGATGATGCTGTCGGGACGCGAAAAATAGACATGCTCGAATATGCAGAACCGTGACGAGACGGGCCGGAACGGGCGATGGCTTTCCCCCCCCCTGTCGGCGGTGATGATCACAAGTTCGCCCGGCTCGATTTCCCGCACATATTTCGCGCCGATGATATCGAGCGCGCAGGTCTCGGAACTCAGCACCCAGCCATCGCCGATCTTTCCCAGCACCAGCGGGCGCACACCCAGCGGATCACGCACGCCGATGAGCTTCGTGCGCGTCATGGCGACGATCGAGAAAGCCCCCTCGACCCGGCGTAACGCATCCTCCATGCGTTCGGGAATATTGCGCTGCAGGGACCGCGCCATGAGGTGAATGATGCACTCGCTGTCGGAGCTCGACTGGAAGATCGAGCCGCGCTCGACCAGTTCGCGGCGCAAGGCGTCGGCATTGGTGATGTTGCCATTATGGGCAATGGCCGCCCCACCCATGGAAAACTCTCCGAAAAAGGGCTGCACGTCACGAATGACCGGTATCTTCCCGCCAGTGGTGGAATAGCGCACATGCCCGATGGCCACCGGCCCCGGCAGTGTTTCCATCAGCGATTGCTGGGTGAAATTATCCCGCACATATCCGAATCGCCGGGCGGAGTTGAACCCCTGTTCGGGATCATGGGCGACAATGCCGCCTGCCTCCTGTCCACGATGTTGCAGGGCATGCAGGCCGAGGGCCACGAAATTCGCCGCGTCGGACAGGCCGATGACGCCGAAAATACCGCATTCCTCCCGCAGCTTGTCATCATCGAAAGGGTGAGCGGGAGGCATTTGCTTGGACAAGGGGAGCACCTCCGAATCCAGTTATCTGGCTATTCCTTACATAATGGCTCGGATGATGAATGTCACCCGCCGATATGACAGCGACGTGACATCGTGCAGGTCTCTTGTCGCAAGGCCACCACAGTGCAGCAAGCCAGCGGCACCTTCGCGCAAGAGCGCCTGCCCAGGCGAGCGCTGCCCTTGTTCTCCTCCGCAAGCCGGGTCATGCAAAAGTCACCCTGCAATCTTGCAAATCCCCGGGTGAGCATGTGCCTTACTGCGCAATGCCTTGCGTATCGCCAGGAAGCGGACTGGTGTCACATGCGCCCACGAGTTGCTCATATTGTGTCGTGATCCAGCCCAGCGCCTGCTCGGGGTTGCCACTGGCGATCCGCTCGGTCAGTTGCGCGAAGACCCGCGCGGCCCGGCTGTCATCGATGATGGCGATGGATTGGGCGCTCACCACGGTTTCATAGACGAAATAGGCAATCGCGACGAGCAGGATGCCGCGGGCCACACCGAAGAGAAAGCCCAATCCCTGATCAAACCCGCCAAGGGCCGAGCGCTGCACCAGCGACGAGAAGAGCGGCGTTATCAGCGAAGCCACGATCAGCGCTGCGGCAAAGATGATCGTAAAGGCCCCGATCATGCTGAGTTCGCAACTATCGGCAATGAAATCACCCACGATGGGAATTTCCTTGACCAGCGGTTCCACCTGCGGTGCGAAGATGAAGGCCACGATGCCCGCCACGATCCAGCCCGCGATGGCAAGGGCTTCGCGCACGAAGCCGCGCGAATAGGCCAGCAGAGCCGACAGAATGATGACAACGGCCACAATGCCGTCGATGAGTGTGAAGCCGTCCATGTTCGTCCTGCCCTGTCCCGTCCTGAGCGGTCAGCCCGCGCCGAATGTGTCCCCGACAAACCCGGTCAGATCGCTGAACCTTGTCAGCGCCAGACCACTCTTGGCGCCGGTCTTGCCACCGGCGGGAACGACTGCGCAGGTGAAACCAAGTTTTTGCGCTTCTTTCAACCTGTTTTCCATCTGTCCCACGGGTCTGAGTGCGCCGGAGAGGCTGATTTCGCCGAAAATCACCGTTTCCGGCGGCAGGGCCACGTCCTCGCGCGCCGAAAGCAGGGCGGCGGCCACGGCAAGATCGGCTGCCGGTTCGGATACGCGCAGACCACCGGCCACGTTGAGATAGACATCCAGCCCCGCGAAGGGAATGCCGCAACGCGCCTCGAGCACTGCAAGGATCATGGCCAGCCGCGCGCCGTCCCAGCCCACCACCGCGCGGCGTGGCTGGCTGTGCGGGGTAGGGGCCACAAGCGCCTGCATCTCCACCAGGAGCGGGCGGGTGCCCTCGATTCCGGCAAAGACCACCGAGCCCGGAGAGGGATCACCGCGCCCCGACAGGAAGAGGGCCGAGGGGTTGGCCACTTCGGCCAGTCCCGCGCCGGTCATCTCGAAAACGCCGATCTCATCGGCGGGTCCGAAACGGTTCTTGACGCTGCGCAGAATGCGGAACTGATGCCCGCGTTCGCCCTCGAAATAAAGCACCGTATCGACCATGTGCTCTATCACGCGGGGTCCTGCGATCTGACCTTCCTTGGTGACATGGCCCACAAGGATCACGCTCGTCCCTGTGCGTTTGGCAAAGCTGGTCAGCTCATGCGCCGCCGCGCGCACCTGCGCGACACTGCCCGGTGCACTGTCCACGGTGTCGGCCCACATGGTCTGGACCGAGTCGATGATCACGAGCCCCGGCTTTTGCTCTTCCATCGTGGTCAGGATATCGCGCAGGGCCGTGGCCGCCGCCAACTGCACCGGTGCCTTCTGCAGGCCCAGCCGCTCGGCCCGCATCCGCACCTGCGCGCTCGCCTCTTCTCCTGAAATGTAAACCGTTTTCAGGCCTGCCTGCGCGAAGCGGGCTGCGGCTTGCAGCAGCAGGGTGGATTTGCCGATTCCCGGATCACCCCCCACCAGAATGGCGCTGGCAGGCACCAGACCACCGCCGAGAACCCGGTCCAGTTCCTCGAGGCCCGAGCGAGTGCGCGGCGGCGGAGCCTCTTCGGTGGCCAGATCGGTCAGTGGCAGGCTGGTGCCGCGTTTGCCCCCGAGCGATTTCGATCCGGGGCCGCGTGACAATGGCGCATCCTCGACAATCGTGCTCCAGGCACCGCAGGCATCGCAACGCCCCTGCCACTTTGCATGGCGCGCGCCGCAGGCGGTGCAGGAAAAGCTGGATGTCGGTCGGGCCATGCTTCGGGTCATGCCTCACCGGGTCGCCTGCGTCAAATGCTGATCATCCGCGTCGAAGCCGGTGTTCTTTGGCCAATCGGCTGATCATGCCCTTTGGGCGGGCAATCTGAGCCTCTGTCATGCGCACCTGTCTTCCATCAGGACAGGAACGTCCGACGACGCCCCGATTTTTCAGTCATGTAGCCGATGGCGATGGAGGCAAGGATACATCCGGTGAAAAAGTAAAGCCCCCATGCGGTCTCGACACGCCCGACACCAACGCCTCTCGCAACAACGATATAGAGCGCGATGAGAAAGATCTCCGCCATTGCCAGCCGCCCCAGAACCTGCAGCACAGGGAGCATCTTGCGCCGCATCAGACCGAAATGGATGAGCGCCAGCCCGATGGTCTTCATATAGGGGGCAAAGAGCGCAAAGAAGGTAACAAGCAGCGCGAGCGCAATGTCGTTCTGCCAGAGCACCTGCAGCCCGCTGATCACGCTGATCTCCCTCATCCCGAAAATCGGCAGCAGGGCCGCGCTTAAGAGCGGGGCGAACCAGGCAATCGGAAAGAGGATGAGAAGGGTCAGATTGGCGTAGCGCAGCATGACATGCCCCTTTCAAGGTCACGCGGCCATGCGGCCGCAGCGCCGCGCCCGAAGCCAGACTTACGGCACGAACCCGTCAGCGCACCGCCTCGATCGGCCCCTCGGCACGGCCATGGATGAACTGCTCCAGATGAGGGTCACCCGAATTGTCCATGTCGCTGACCGGCCCGTTCCACTTGATCACCCCGTCATGGAGCATGGCAACATCATCGGCAATGGCGCGGACTGAGCTCATGTCATGGGTGATCGTCATGGCGGTGACGCCCATCTCGGTCACGATCTCGCGGATGAGATCATTTATCACACCGGCCATGATCGGGTCGAGCCCGGTTGTCGGCTCGTCGAAGAAGATGATCTCGGGCTCCGCGCATATGGCCCGCGCAAGGCCCACGCGTTTTTGCATCCCCCCCGAAAGCTCGGCGGGAAACTTGTCGGCCTGATCGGGCGTCAGTCCCACACGGCGCAGCTTTTCGATGGCGATTTCCCGCGCCTCGGCACGCGGTTTCCTCAACCTGCCGCGGAGCAGGCGAAAGGCCACATTCTGCCAGACCGGCAGGCTGTCGAAAAGCGCGGCGCCCTGAAACAGCATCCCGAAACGCGCAAGAAACGCCTCCCGCTCGACCTTGGTGACATCCTGCCCGTCGAGGGTGATCGTCCCCTTGTCGGGCGTCACCAGCCCCAGAATGCATTTCAGCGTCACCGATTTGCCGGTGCCCGACCCGCCGATGATCACCATCGAGGTGCCCGAGGCGATTTCGAGCGTCACCCCCCGCAGAACCGGGTTGGAACCGAAAGTCTTGT
The DNA here is from genome assembly GCA_007125415.1 of Roseovarius sp. Lineage (GTDB taxonomy): Bacteria > Pseudomonadota > Alphaproteobacteria > Rhodobacterales > Rhodobacteraceae > Roseovarius. The sequence goes on along the minus strand of SLDH01000292.1, from coordinate 3,130 downwards.
GAACATCGTGAAGCGCGATCATTGCGTGAAGAAGACCCCCGTGAGTACGAAATTGGCCGCGAGGATCAGGATGGCGGCGGATTGCACCGAGCCTTTCGTAGCACTGCCCACGCCCTGCGCGCCCCGGCCCGAGCGCATGCCGTAATAGCATCCCATGATTGCAGCGATCACGCCGAAAAAGGCTCCTTTGACCAGCGAGGAGATGATATCGCGCGCCTCCAGAAAACTGACCGTATTCTGCAGGTAGGCGGCCGTATTGAAGCCGAGGTTGCGCGTGGCGACAGTATAGCCGCCCATGATGCCGATGATGTCACCAACCCCGACCAGCAGCGGCACGGTGATGAGCGCGGCCAGCACACGCGGCGCCACCAGATACTTCATCGGATGGGTGGAGAGGGTCGTCAGCGCGTCGATCTGCTCGGTCACCTTCATCGTGGCGATCTCGGCGGCGATGGAGGAGGTGACCCGCGCTGCGATCATCAGCCCCACCAGCACCGGCCCCAATTCGCGCACCATGCCGATGGCCACGATCTGCGGCACAACCGCCTCGGCATTGAAGCGCGCCCCGCCCGAATAGATCTGCAAGGCCAGGGCACCCCCGGTGAAGATCGCCGTCAGGCCCACCACGGGCAGCGACAACCAGCCGATCTGCAAGAGCGCTGCCCCGAACTCGCGCGGATAGAAGGGCGGGCGCACCATGTGGGAAAAGCTGTGCAGGGAAAAAAGCGTAACCCGCCCCAACACGGCCAGTACCTGGAGTGCGCTGCGCCCGATGCCGGCAAGGGCGGTCTCGACCGCGTTCATCCGCCGATATAGCGGCGCACATAGCGCGCGCCCATCGCGGTCAGGATTTCATAGCCAATGGTTCCGGCGGCATCGGCCAGGTCATCAATAAGCTGATCCGCCCCCAGAAGTCGGAGGCTCTTTGGGTCGTGATCCAGATCGGTGATGTCCACGCCGATGAGATCCATGGAGATGCGCCCGGCCACCGGGCAGGCCGCCTCGCCGCTCAGTGCAAGCAAACGTGGGCCCATGGCCCGGATCAACCCGTCCCCATAGCCCGCGCTGATCGTGGCGATGCGGGTGTCGCGGGCGGCGGTAAAACTGTTGCCGTATCCCACGGTCTCGCCCGCCGCCAGATCGCGGCACTGGATCACCGGAACGTCCAGTGTCACCACCGGGGCAGCATCCGCATAGGGCAGGCCGCCATAAACGCCGATTCCGGGGCGGGTCAGCTCGAAATGATAGTCCGGCCCCATCAGCACCCCGCCCGTATTGGCAAGGCTGCGTGGACAGTCCAGCCCCTCGGTCATGGCCCGGAACGCGGCCAGTTGCTGCGCATTCATGGGATGATCCGGATCATCGGCGCAGGCCAGATGGCTCATGACCAGTTGTGGCGAAAGATCGAGCGCAATATCGCGCACCGCTTCCCATTCCTCCGGCTCCATCCCCAGCCTGTTCATGCCGGTATCGAGCTGGATGCCGAAAGGATGGTCCGGCAAGGCTTCCACATGACGGATCATCTGATCGATGGAATTGATCATCGGCACCAGATCGAGATCACCGATCATGTCGGTGTCGCCCGCCATATGACCTGAAAAGACATAGATCTGCGCCTCGCGCCCCAGCGTCTCGCGCAATTCCGCGCCTTCTTCCGCCACGGCGACAAAGAAATGCCGCGCCCCTGCGCGGTGCAGCGCACGCGCCACACGCGCCGCCCCGAGCCCATAGCCATCCGCCTTCACCACCGCCGCCGTCTGGCCGGCGCTCATCGCGTCGAGCGCGCGCCAGTTGGCAGCCATCGCGTCGAGATCGATCGTCAGAATTCCCGTACTCATGGCAGCGGTTCTGACAGGCTGTGCACAAGCGTCAAGAGGGAATGACATCTGAGCCGGTACATCTTCATTTTGCCCGAAATACTCCGGCAGGGGGCAGCGCCCCCAGACCGGCACCACATCAGAAATCCGTCTCGTCGGCCTGCTGCCAGGGCTTCACGAGATTGCCGAACCGCGTGAAGCGCCCCTCGAAACTCAACTCCACCGTGCCGATCGGGCCGTGGCGCTGCTTGCCGATCACGACCTCGGCCTTGCCGTGCAGCCGCTCCATGCGCTCCTGCCAGGCCGCCATCTCTTCCAGCTTGTCATCGCCGGGCTTCTCGCGCTCGGCATAGTATTCCTCGCGGAAGACGAACATGACCACATCGGCATCCTGCTCGATCGATCCCGATTCGCGAAGGTCGGAAAGCTGCGGGCGTTTGTCCTCTCGCGCCTCGACCTGACGCGAAAGCTGGCTCAGAGCGAGGACCGGGATATCAAGCTCCTTGGCGATCGCCTTCAGGCCCATGGTGATCTCGGATATCTCGTTCACCCGGTTTTCCGAGCGTCCGGTGCCGCGCACCAGTTGCAGATAGTCCACGATGAGCACATCGAGGCCCTGGGTGCGTTTCAGCCGCCGGGCGCGGGCCGCCAACTGGCTGATCGGCAGGGCAGGCGTGTCATCGATGAAAAGCGGGCAGGATTCGAGCGTCTTGGCCGCATCCACGAAGCGGCGGAATTCGCCTTCGGTCATGTCGCCCCGGCGGATCTGCTCGGACGGCACTTCGGAGGCCTCCGAGAGCACCCTTGCCGCGAGTTGTTCGGCACTCATCTCGAGGCTGAAAAACCCCACGACACCGCCTTCGATCGAGCCTTCCGATCCGTCCGGGAGGGTCCCGCGCCGATAGGCACGGGCGATGTTGAAGGCTATGTTGGTGGCAAGCGAGGTCTTGCCCATGGAGGGGCGCCCGGCAAGGATCAGCAGATCGGACTTGTGCAGCCCGCCGAGCTTCTTGTCCATGTCGATGAGGCCCGTGGAAATGCCCGCCAGCCCGCCATCGCGCTGATAGGCCGCATTGGCGACATTCACAGCGTCCGTTACCGCCCTGAGAAAGCTTTGAAATCCGGTGTCGGACTTGCCTTGCTCCGACAGCATGTAGAGTTTCTGCTCGGCCTCGACGATCTGGTCCTTCGGTTCGCTCTCCACCTCTGCGCGCTGCGCTTTGCCCGCAATCTCCTGCCCCAGCGTGATGAGTTCGCGGCGGATGGCGAAATCATGGATCATCTGGGCGTAATCGCGCACCGCATAAGAGCTG
>SLDH01000355.1 GCA_007125415.1 Roseovarius sp. | reverse complement strand
GGATCGAGAATTATTCGCGCTATCTCACCGGACGCGCCCCGGGCGAGCCGCCGCCCACGCTTTTCGAGTTCATCCCCGACAATGCGATCGTCTTCGCCGATGAAAGCCATGTCAGCGTTCCGCAGATCGGCGGCATGTACAAGGGCGACTACCGGCGCAAGTTCACCCTCGCCGAGCACGGCTTCCGCCTGCCCTCCTGCATGGACAACCGTCCGCTGAAGTTCGAGGAATGGGATGCGATGCGCCCGCAATCGGTCTTTGTGTCCGCCACCCCCGCCAAATGGGAGATCGAGCAGACCAGCGGTGTCTTCACCGAACAGGTGATCCGCCCGACCGGCCTGCTCGACCCGGAGGTGGAAATCCGGCCCGTGGAGATGCAGGTTGATGACCTGCTCGACGAGGTGCGCCGCGTGGCGCAGGAGGGCTACCGCACGCTGGTCACCACGCTGACCAAGCGCATGGCCGAGGATCTGACCGAATACATGCATGAGCAAGGCGTCAAGGTGCGCTACATGCACAGTGATATCGACACGATCGAGCGCATCGAGATTCTGCGTGACCTGCGGCTGGGCGCCTTTGACGTGCTGATCGGCATCAACCTGCTGCGCGAGGGGCTCGATATCCCCGAATGCGGGCTGGTGGCAATTCTGGACGCGGACAAGGAGGGGTTCCTGCGCTCGGAAACGTCGCTGATCCAGACCATCGGCCGCGCGGCGCGCAACGAGAAGGGCCGCGTGATCATGTATGCGGACCGCATCACCGGCTCGATGGAGCGCGCCCTCAACGAGACCAATCGCCGCCGCGCCAAGCAGATCGCCTATAATGAGGAAAACGGCATCACCCCGGCGACGGTGCGCAAGAATGTGGAGGATATTCTCGCCGGGCTCTACAAGGGTGATGTCGACATGGCGCGGGTGACCGCGAAGGTCGAGAAACCCATGGTGGGGGCCAATCTGCAGGCCCATCTCGACGGGCTGCGCGCGGATATGCGCAAAGCCGCCGAAAACCTAGAATTCGAGGAAGCCGCGCGCCTGCGCGATGAGGTCAAGCGCCTGGAAGCGGTGGAGCTGGCCGTGGCCGACGATCCGCTGGCGCGCCAGTCGGCGGTGGAGGCCGCCGGCGAGGCCACGCGCGGGCGCTCCACGGCCGGCCGGCCGGGGCAGCGCGGGGGAAATGTGAAGCGGCGAAAGAAGGGATAGTCAGCAAGTGGCGGCGCGCGGGCTCCGTCCATGGAACGGTTCGGCAATTGCTGATCTCTGTATTTGTCCCGATGGCGAAATCTGCACCGCGTCGATGCGCGTTCATCTCATCTTAACCATCCGCGCGCCAACCTGCTCTCATGCAGAACCGAAACTCTCCTCTTTCGCCCGAGGTCTGGCTTCATGACCTCTTTGCCTGCAAGGCGGTCCAACAGGGTGGTGTGATCCGTCGCAAGGCACGAGATGTCGAGCGGTTCGCCGGCATGGACATGTTCATGCGCGAGATCCGGCGACGCGGGTATCAGGTGGTCGAGAATTCCGGGCAGATCGTGGTTTTCTGCAACCGAGCGCCCGTGCGATGGCTCACCGCGGCGCCGATTTCTTCAAAAGAAATCGGCCCGAAATCTTTTGAAGATTTCGGGCTCCGGTCTCAATCGTGAGGCATCGAATCTACCCCATCAGGCCCCCGGTCGGCCCCAATGCATCGTAATGCCTCTTGAGCCGTTGCAAGGCGATCCGGAGCACGATCTTGCCCGAGCGTGCGGACCATCCCATGCGCTTCTCGATCCGCTCGAGCCCCTCCAGATAGCAACAGCAGCGCAGCACCACATCCCCCAATCCCGGCCCCAGATCGCGCAGAGCTCCTTCCACACGCTCGCGCGCTGCGCTTGCACCGCCGGGCTTATCAGCCGACCCCGCGCCGGGGGCGCACACCCCGCCGGTGAGATACCTGTCCCAGTTCTGGGTCATGCGCGGCCCCATCTGCGCCAGTTCAAAATCCTCGCGCAGCCGCTCGCCCGCGCGGACAAGTTCGCCGCTCAGAAAGGGCTTTCCATCCACATCCTTGCGCCGTGCGAGCCCGGTCAGCGGTGTCTCGGTCGTCCCGTAGCGCTTGCGCCGCATGCGCTCGATCTCCAACGCGCTCCCAGCCTCAGGCTCTTGCCCGAAGGCGGTATCAGCCCCGTCCTGCTCGACTTCATGCAGAAGATGGGCAAGGGCCTCGCGCCCCGCGCGTGAAATCACGTAGCGGGTAACCCGACCGGCCTTCCGGCACTGTATCCAGCCCTTCAGGGCCATCGCCTCGGCCAGAGGTTTGTCGACAATCCCCATGCGCGCAGGTTCCCGGCCCTCGACCTCACGGACGATCACCGCCTTGTCCATGGCAGGGGCGACCACGAGGATCGCTCCGGTCTCGCACAGGCGCCGCAGAGCGCGCGCCCCGTCCTGCCTGAGCCGCTCCTCGGACAGGTCGGGAATACAGGCTCCGTTCGATGATGCACCGGTCATCTTCATCTCCTTCAGGGGAGAACCGGTACGCAAAGCCGCGGTGACATGGTTGCTCAAACGATGCAACGCGTCATCGACCAAAGGATCGTCCCGCTGCGCCTCGCAACTGCGAATTTGCCGCATGACGGTGGAGGCATGACATCCCGACCTCCGGGCCAGTGCCCGGATGGAGACGCCGGTTTCCGTGTGGGCAAGATAGCGCCGGGCCTTGGGAGGGACCCAATCCGGAAAGTGGTCAAGACTGCACAACGCAACACACCATCGGTTTGTCGGGGGCTCGCATACGGTCAGACTTCCAGTGCCACAAGGAATTTATCCACAGAGTTATCCACAGACCTTACACAACCTATCCGCGCAAAAGTTACCGGTTCGTTAATCGTTTCGACTATCTCAACGTTTGTTATCAAATGGTAAACAATATCGGAGGGGACCGTGCGCTGATCTGCGAGAAGCCGCAACACGCGCTGGGGTTGTGCAATGTTCTGCCTGTGAGAACTCATCCGCAGAACAGGAGAGATGCGACATGGAGAACCTATTGTCAGGGCTCGACGCCCTGCGCCGCCCGCGGCTTCTGATCCAGGCGGCCCGGATCGGCTCTATGGCCTATCGGCGTGATCCGGCCCTGCGCCGCCTGCTGGGCACGGGGCGCGTGCCGCAGGCGGGTGCGGCACTGGCCCATCTGATGGATATGGAGGCCGAATTGAACGACCAGCGCCGCAGCGGGGATCTTGCCTATTCGGCAAGCCGGCATGTGGAAATTCTCATAGCCATGATGGCCGAAGCGCGCCTGCTGCGCGCCGCGCATGGGTGAGAGCGGCCAGGGTCGATCCGCCTAGCCGAAAGCGTCGGGCATCGAGGCCTTCTTCTGGGAAACATATGAGGTCAGCGCCTCTTCGACGGCCGGATCGAGCGCGGGCTTCTGATAGTCGTCCAGCATCTTCTTCATCCGCGCATTGGCCAGGGTCATGGTATCGCGTTCGCCCTCGTCCGCCCATGTCTCGAAGGGTTTGTAATCCAGCACGTTACTGCGCCAGAAGGCGGATTTGAAATTCGCCTGCGTATGGGCGCAGCCCAGATAATGCCCACCCGGGCCCACTTCGCGGATCGCATCCATCGCCTGTCCGTTCTCGTCCATCATCACACCTTGCGCCAGATGGTGCAAAACCCCGAGCTGATCGGCATCCATGACGAATTTCTCGAAAGAAGACACAAGCCCGCCCTCCAGCCAGCCACAGGAATGCAGCATGAAGTTCACCCCGGCCAGCAGGCCCATGTTGAGGCTGTTGGCGGTCTCGTAGGCGGCTTGCGCATCCGGCAGCTTCGAGCCGGTGAAAGAGCCAGCCGAGCGGTAGGGTAGCCCCAGTCGCCGCGCCAACTGACCCGCGCCATAGGTGATGTGAGACGCCTCGGGTGTGCCGAAAGTGGGCGCTCCCGAATTCATGTCGATCGAGGTCACGAAAGCCCCCATGACCACCGGCGCGCCCTTGCGGCAAAGCTGGCTGTAGGCGATGCCTGCCAGCACCTCGGCCATCACCTGGGTGAGCGTGCCGGCAATCGTCACAGGCGCCATCGCGCCGCCGACGATGAAGGGCGAGATGATGCAGGCCTGATTGTTCTGCGCATAGACCTCGAGCGCGCCCATCATCACGTCGTCGAATGTCATGGGCGAATTGATGTTGATGAGCGAGGTCATCACGGTGTTGTCCTGCACGAAATCCTCGCCGAAGAGGATCTTGCACATATCGACCGAATCCTGCGCGCGAACCGGCTCGGTTACCGAACCCATGAAGGGCTTGTCCGAGAGCGTCATATGCGCCAGCAGCATGTCGAGATGGCGCTTGTTCACCGCCACATCCGTCGGCTCGCAAACCGTGCCGCCAGAATGATGCAGCCATCTGGACATGTAGCCCAGCTTCACGAATTTCTCGAAATCCGCCATCGTGGCATAGCGGCGGCCACCTTCCATGTCGCGCACGAAGGGCGGGCCATAGACCGGCGCCAGAACGAGATTCCTGCCGCCCACGACCACATTGCGCTCGGGGTTTCTGGCATGCTGGGTGTAGCTTCCGGGCGCGGTCTTGATCAGTTCGCGCGCAAGGCCCCGCGGAATGCGCACGCGCTCTCCCTCCACCTCGGCGCCTGCGTCGCGCCAGCGTTGCAGCGCGGCCGGATTCTCGACGAAATTGACACCGATCTCGGCCAGAACGGTTTCGGCGTTGGTTTCGATGATCTCGAGCGCCTCCTCGGTAAGCACCTCGAAATTCGGGATGTTGCGTTCGATATAGCGTGCCGTTTCGATGCTGACGGCTGTGCGTTCGGCCCGCCGCGCGGCGCCTCCGCCACTTCCCCGTGTTCGTCTGCGCGTTGCTGCTTCGGCCATGTTTTTCCAACCCTCGCAAAGTCCGGCGCCCCCATTGGGCGCGAATTGTTCTCCGGTTCTATCCGACAGCCATCTTCCGACAGTGGAAATTTGCGCCCCTTAACGGGTGAAAGCGACATTTCCGCACCATAAAGCGCAAGCCGGACCGCCATACCCCCTCGCAGCCGAGTGCACCATGTGATGGGCCACCATTCGCTCTCTTGCACCCGGCTGTCTCCTGACCTACGAGGTTTTCATGGATAGAAAAGCCCAGCATGACCGCCTTCTGATCATCGACTTCGGAAGCCAGGTGACACAGTTGATCGCGCGCCGCCTGCGTGAATTGAATGTCTATTGCGAGATACACCCCTATCAGAACGTGACGGACGCGTTTCTGGCCGACTTCGCCCCGAAGGCCATCATCCTTTCGGGCGGCCCTGATTCCGTCGTCCGGCCCGGTTCGCCGCGACCGCCTGCGCGCACCTATGCGCTGGGCGTGCCGGTCCTGGGGATATGCTATGGCCAGCAGGTGATGATGGAAGATCTGGGCGGCAAGGTGGAGGGTGGCAAGATCACCGGCGGGGGCGGCACGGCGGAGTTCGGCCGCGCCTATGTGGTGCCGGGGCCTTCGCGGCTTGATCTGCTGGAGGGCTGGTTCAGCGCCGAAGACACCCGCGAACAGGTCTGGATGAGCCACGGTGATCATGTGAGCCGCCTCGCCCCGGGCTTCCAGGTTTACGGCACTTCGCCCAACGCCCCCTATGCCATCACTGCCGACAGCACCCGCCATTTCTATGCCGTGCAGTTTCACCCCGAAGTGCATCACACCCCGAATGGCAGGGCGCTGCTGGGGAATTTCGTGCGCCTCGCGGGTTTCAGCGGAGACTGGACGATGGAGGCCTATCGCGATCAGGCCATCGCCAGGATCCGCGAGCAGGTGGGCGACAAGCAGGTGATCTGCGGCCTCTCGGGCGGGGTGGATTCATCCGTCGCCGCTGTGCTCATTCATGAGGCGATCGGCGATCAGCTCACTTGCGTCTTCGTCGATCACGGGCTGCTGCGCCAGGGCGAGGCCGAAGAAGTCACCACGCTCTTTCGCGATCATTACAACATCCCGCTCATCCATGCGGATGAAAGCGCGCTCTTTCTCGGGGAACTCGAAGGCCAGTCCGACCCCGAAACCAAGCGCAAGATCATCGGCCGGCTCTTCATCGACGTGTTCCAGAAATACGCAAGCCAGATCGAAGGGGCGGAATTTCTGGCACAGGGCACGCTCTATCCCGATGTGATCGAATCGGTCAGCTTTTCCGGCGGCCCTTCGGTAACCATCAAGTCGCATCACAATGTGGGCGGCCTGCCCGAGAAGATGGGGCTGAAGCTTGTCGAGCCGCTACGCGAGCTTTTCAAGGATGAGGTGCGGGCGCTGGGGCGCGAACTGGGTCTTGCGGAGTCGTTCATCGGCCGCCACCCCTTCCCCGGCCCCGGCCTTGCCATCCGATGCCCCGGCGAGATCACCCGCGAGAAGCTCGAGATCCTGCGCGCGGCGGATGCCGTTTTCATCGACCAGATCCGCAGGCACGGGCTCTATGACGAGATCTGGCAGGCCTTCGCCGCGATCCTGCCCGTGCGCACCGTGGGGGTCATGGGCGACGGGCGCACCTATGATTTCGCCTGTGC
>SLDH01000137.1 GCA_007125415.1 Roseovarius sp. | reverse complement strand
GGAGGCGTTCTATGCAAACCTGAACACACTCGATATGGTCGCCTGAAAAATGAACAAATCACCCTCCGGTAAACCCGGGGCGGTTCAGTTTCCCTCGCTTTTGCAGCCCCTTTTCATTTATCAACGGCCTTACCAATTCACTTCGGCGAAACCGTTCACTCGCGATCGGTGAAAACCTTGCGAATGGCCGTGCCCGAGCCTGGGCGGGGGCTCCACAACACAGTCGGGATGTTGCCCTTCGATCAACAGCGCGCATCGCGCAAGAGCGGTGCTGTTGCGATAACGCACCCGACGCGCGTATAACGGGGGCAAGGCAAGGCTGAATAGACCGCGGAATGCGGCATGGTCCGACATCGCAACACCGGCTGGCAAGAAACCGAAGAGCATGACAGAGCAGATATCCATGACCGATCCTGCCACGGCGACACCGCTTTGGTTCGAGGATTTGAGACCGGGCAGCGAAACCCCCGGGTTTCTTGAAAAAGGGCAGCGCCACAGCCTCATCTTCGTCAAGCGCCCCTCGACACGCCTGCTGGTGACATTCGACAATCTTTCCAATGTCAATGATGCCGATCCGTTGCGGGAGCCCTGGGCCTACAAGTTTGCCCGCGAAAGCGGCTTGTCGCATCTGGGGGTCATGGCGCATGTGAGTGACTGGTATCGCGACGCGGGTCTGATCGAACGCTTCGAAAGGCTGGTTCGGGACGGGTTTTTCGATGGCTATGACCGGGTGGTCTTTGCCGGCGTCTCGATGGGCGGTTATGCAGCGATTGCCTTCGGGTCACTGGTTAAGGATGCCCATGTCATCGCGATCAATCCGCAGACCACGCTGGATGAAGCGCTGGTGCCATGGGAAACACGTTATGAAAACGGCCGCCGGCAGGACTGGACGCTGCCGCTGGGCGATGCGGCGGCGCTGACCGGCGGCTTGGGGCGGCTCAACGTCTTTTACGATCCTTATCACGCGCTCGATCAGAAGCATATCGACCGGCTTCAGGGAGAGAACATCCAGGTCTTCAAATGCTGGCATTCCAGCCACAAGACCGCCGTTTTCCTGCGCAAGATCGAAGCGTTGAAACCGGTGATGACGCATTGCATCTTCGACGAATTGACCGCTCCTGTCTTCTATCGGCTATACCGTGGGCGGCGCGATCTTCCGTGGTATCGCGGGGCGGTCTCTGCCTATTTCGCGCAAAGCGGGCGAGAAGAGATGGCCGAGCGCTTTACGGATGCATTCCGGTCACGTCTGCGCAAGAAGGCAAAGGCCGAAGCTCGTGAGAAATCTGCCAAAGCCGAGAAAACGGGCCGGCCGGCGCAGCCCGAGTTGCGCCCCGAAGTGGTTTCAGAGCCGGCAATCAAGGGCCAGCCGGCGCATAATACAAAAATCATCGCACCGAAGGCCCGGCCCAACGCCAGCCCGACCCCATCCACAAGAACCGCGCCGGGCAAGCGCCTGATCGTCACCACCATGAAGAACGAAGGCCCCTTCATGTTGGAGTGGATCGCGTATAACCGGTCCATCGGGTTCACCGATTTTCTGATCTACACGAATGACTGTGCGGACGGGACCGACAGGATCGCCGATCGGTTGCAGGAACTGGGGCTTGCGCAGCATCGCGACAATCCGTTTCGCAAAGGTGGCAGCCCGCAACGCACCGCTCTCAAACGCGCGCAGAAGGAGCCGCTCTATCAGGAGGCCGAGTGGCTGACCTGCGCAGATTGTGACGAATTCCTGAACATCCGTGTCGGTGATGGGCGACTGGACGATCTCTTCGCCGCAGTGGGCGAGGCTGATGCCATTTCCATCTGCTGGAAGCTCTTTGGCAACAGTGGCCATGTGAAATATACCGAGGATTTCGTCACCGAACGGTTTGACCGCTGTCTGGGGGAGGACGAATACCCGAACTTTCGCGCGCGCGGCATGAAGACACTCGCCCGCAACAACGAGCGCTTTGCCAAACTGCGCATTCACCGGCCTGCGTTCCAGCTTGACCGCGGAGATGTGGCCTGGGTGGATGGCGGCGGAAGGCCGATGCCCAGCCTCTACCTCGATCAGGGCTGGAAGGCGCATGAGACCTTCACCCATGACTACGCGCGTCTGCACCATTACGCGGTGCGGTCGGTGGAAAGCTTCCTCGTGAAACGTGACAGAGGCCGGACCAATCATGTGAATGACGATCAGGGCGTCAGCTACTGGGCGACGATGAATTTCAACACCGAGCGTGATACCTCGATCCATGCAAGGCTGCCAGGGCTGCGCAAGGAATTCGACGCGCTGATGCAAGACCCCGAACTGGCCCGTCTGCACCGCGTAGCCTGCACCTGGCATCGTGGCAAGATCGGCGATCTGCTGTCGCGCGAGGGCTGGCCGGAATTTCGCGATCAGATCACGCCGCTCAACGCCGCACCGACACTGGCGCAAGGCTAGCGCCAATGGCCAAGGACGATCCTTATGTCGTGGTGCATGGGGGCGTGCACAAGACAGCGACGAGCTATGTGCAATCCATTCTCCAGCGCAATGCCGGCCGATTGAAGAAGTCTGGGGTCTACTACATTCACCACCGCGACACGCGCAAGGAATACACCTATCCCTGCCAGTTGAACGGCTATGAAAAGCTGGGATTGGACTACAAGCGCAAATACTCGGATTCGGAGTTGAAGAAGCAGGCCAAAGCGTTTTTCAAGGCCGTCAAGGCCACGAAGGGCGCGCGCATCATCCTGTCTGATGAAAACATGCCCGGCCATTGCGGCCAATGCGTGCGCACCGGAGAACTGTATCAGCGCCGTGAAACCCTGATCCCGATCTTCGCGGAAAACATTCCCTACCCGGTGCGGGAGGTGTATCTGGCCATTCGCGATTACGGCGACTTCTTTGCATCCGCCTATATCGAGTTTCTCAGATCGGCTCAGGGCGCGCATGTCTTTCCCGAGATACAGATGAAACGTGCGGTCTTGTCGAATCTGCCAAGCTGGACCGGTTTTGTCGATCTGGTCCGCACGGCTTTTCCGGGTGCAAGGCTGATTATCTGGCGGCATGAGGATTTTGGCACCCTCTCCGAGCAGATCATCGGGAAACTCTGCGGGCCGGATATCGACAGCCGGGAACTTACGCCCCCGAAACGCACCCGGGGGCGGCCTTCGGCCTCTCACCGCGCCGTGCAGGTTCTGCAAGCTGAAATCGCCCGTATCGGCGCGGATGCAGCGCTGGCGCGGCGCGTGGAAATCCAGGAAGCCTATCCGCGCGGTCCGGACTGGCCCGGCTATGACCCATGGACAGCATCGGAACGCGCGCATTTGACTCAGGTTTATGACCGCGATGTGACCGCGATCAGGGCGATGGAAGGCGTTGACTTCATCCAGCCGTAGAGTTTGGCGCGGCAGGCCCTGAAGGGCTTCCGGATCAGGTTGGATCACCCCCGCCTGTGCCTTGCACCTGCGCGGAGTAAAGGCCGCAGGCCGCCGCGCATCGCTGGGCCGCTCCCACGGCCCGGCGATTTGATGGTCGTAAGCGCGCTGATCAGAGATTTTGCGGATGTGTCACCATAAATCGCTGCCGACCAACCGCCGGATCGCCGCGCCGCGGCCCAGCAATGCGCGGCTTTGTGCAGGGCGCTTCAAGCTGATCTCATCGCGCTCTAGCCCGATCTGTCATCCAGCCTTTCAAACAGCACGACATCGGCGCAGGAGGCTTTCTGATGGTAGAAGAAACCCTGATCATGCATTGCCTGAAACGTGTTGCGGATGCCCTGACCTCCATAAATGCGCGTGTGCACTTCCATGCAAACGGCACGCACGCCCGTCATGTCAACGCCGCAAAACTGGGTTTCTTCACCGCCTTCGATATCGCAGACGATCACTGTGGGCTTTACCTGCGCGATCAGATCACTGAGCCGTGACGCGGGCACCATCACCTCCTGGGCGGCATCCGCATCTTGCGGCCTGATCATCGAAGAAGAGCAGAAGGGCTCGGTCACAAAGAAGGGCACGGTCCCGTCTTCTGGCCACTCATCCTCTCCGGATAGCGCGACTGTGTTGATGACTTCGGCCTGCGTGACGCCATTTGCCTCGTGGACCCTGCGGATGTAGCCGCACAAGGCCGGGTTCGCCTCAACACAGGTGACTTGCCGGGCCTCGAGTTGCGTGGCTACATAGCTCGACACGAAGCCGATGCCCGCTCCCAGTTCGAGGATGCGATCCGACGGCTTGACATATCGCGAAAGGCCCAGAACCTCGGGCGTTTCATACATGTCGCGCTGGAGCCGCCGGGCGATCTTGTCACTTATGACGCGCGCGTCCCGGGGCAGTTTCACCCCACGGCATTCAATGAAGTCACCCATCGGCCTGTCCTTTCACCATCACCGCATGGAAGGGGCAGGACATCATCATCCAGCCCGACAAAGCGAGAACGGCCATGATGAGCACTGAAGTGCTGATGCGCAAGCCAGATGCGTTGGCCCCTCTCTGGCAGATTTCCGCCCTCTGGCCGGGATTTTCCGCATAGAATTGCTCCCCTGTGCGCCGTCATGCGCTGTCGTTGCAGCGCCTCTAGCGAAACACGCCCAGCACGTTGGTGTTCTCGATGGTCCGGGACGGGGTTTGCTGCTGGGCGGAAGGCGCAGGCTGTTGGGCACTGGCGGGCTGCTGGCTGCGCGTCGTCTGGCCTTGGGCAGGCTGGCTGCTGGTCGCGCGAGGGGCAACGGACGAGACCGCCGCTTCCGGGCTACAGGTGATCTCGTCCTGCCGGATGATCTGGCGGAAAAGGCCGGTCTCGGGCTCCAACCCCTCGGGCTCGACCCCGTCAATCTCGGCGAAATAGCGCTCGACCGAGCGGCGCGACCCCGGCCCCCAGATACCATCAATACCCGCCGAATAGCAGCCCATGCGCTGCAACTCGGTCTGCAAGGCACGCTCCAGCATCGAAGGCGGCGGATCAAAGGCCCCGGCAGCAACCAGTGCGGCGAACATTTCAGGGTCCTGGTCGCGCAGGCTGCGACGGGCGTCCAGATTGTCGTAGGAGATTTCGTTGCGCGTCACGCCTGCCGTATCATCATCGACGGTCGAGAAGCTGGCCTGCGTTACGTTCTCGATCAGTCCGACGATGATCGAGGGTTCGGGCAGTCCTGCAGCCACGGCCCGTGCGGCCTGTTGCGACTGGTCGGGGGCGGCGAAGACCACCACCTCGCCGATGCTCTGATCCGAGCTTCTGTCGGAACTGACCGGCTGTGCCGCACCCGCACCCGGTGCAAGTGGCGTGATGGTCGAAACCGATGTTGCATCCGCGACAATCGTTGCCGGGGCCGTTTCAGGGTCGATGAGCGCAAACCCTTCGGAGGCGGCCGGGATGACGCCGGTATCGGGGCGCAGCGCAATGGCTGGGGCCGTATCATGCGCCACCCACAGATTAGCGACGCCTCCCTCCAGCAGCACCTGCAGGGGCTGATCCACGCCGGACGTCCTCGCCGCCTCTATCAGCACATCGCTCAGCCGCTCCCCTGCTGGGGGGCAAGCCGCACCATCCGCCGCTGTCGCCGCGAGGTAGAGCGAGATGTCAAGCGAGGGCTGTGGATCCTCTGCGCCCACGGCGACCTGCCCTCCCGCCGCGCTGCAGTTTTCCAGCAAGACGACAGTCTCTTCGGTGCCTGCTGCGGCGAGCTTGTCCAGAACCGCCGGGAGCAGTAGTCCCTCCGTGGTGCTGCGGTCCGCGCCGGACAGATAAGTCCCGTCGGCTCCGCTGCGCACAGGCCCGGCATAGTAGATCAGAACCCGCGGTTGCCCTGCCAGATCGCGCAGCGCGGCGTCGATCCGCGCGGCCGGGCTGTCACGGATCACATCAACCTCATGGAATCCCATTTTTTCCAAGGCTGAACCGACATGAAAGGCGTCAGCAAAAGCGGAAGGCGCGGCCGGGTCTGGCGTACCGATGATCAGCGCTGACCAGCCCTCTCCTGCCGCCGCCTGGCCACAAAGACCAAGTGCCGTTGCAACGCTGCAGAGAAAACGGGGCATGGCGCGGATCGACAAGTCAGCCTCCAAGGTACGATGCGCATAGTCTAACCAATTTGAGCGCCGGAGACGAGTCTCGATCCCCGAAGGCGCGGTCGATTGCCGGCAAAGCATGCCCGAGAGAGGCGAAAGAGAGTCTCAGCGCTGCCCGAACGGGCCGCTGCAAGACGTCATCCTTCATCAAAAGCAGGGTGCCGGAACCCTCCCACGAAAGGGGCACTGACGGGAGCCTTGACGGGGGGTTCACATGCCCGGAGGGTCGGTGCCGCCATGCAAGAATGCATCAGTTTTGGCGGTTTCCGGCCCAGAGGAGCTTGAGCGGATGCATGAGACAGGAAATTCTGTTATGGTTCCTGCCATGTTGAAACCTTCGCTTTTCTGTCTGACGTCAGCACCCATGGAACATTTTAAGCATCTTGCGGAACGGAGGGTTTCTGGCTCATCGTAGCCTTCATGGAGCGAAGATGAGCAAGAAACCCGTGACGAAGAAAGCTGAGGCCGAGAAGGCCGTCAAAGACATCCG
>SLDH01000262.1 GCA_007125415.1 Roseovarius sp. | reverse complement strand
CCGGCAAGACAAAGAGTTCTGATGTTCATTTTGCTGTTCTCCCGTTTTGTGTTTTGGGCGGATAGGCCGATGCGCCGCCCCCTTCTTGTGAGGCAGATAAAAGCACATGCCATTCCAATCCTCACGCTATTTTTTCCAATTTGTTGCAGATTTTCAAGGTAAGTCCGCGGGATGGCACGCATCTTCCCTTTGCCGCTCAACCCAAGGGGGTGCCGTGCGTATCGGGCATGTCCGGGTTGCAGGTTTTCGCAGCCGTCGCTACGCTCTGCCCGGAGTGGTGACAGGGCGGGGATCACGGAAACATGGCTGGCAAGGTGGCGCGCGACTGGTACCAGGCGACCCCGATAGGCGCGGGGATCACCCTGATCCACGAGATACATGTGGCGTCCTGGCTGCGCTGCAACATCTGGCATGTTCGCGGGCGCGACGCCGATCTGATCATCGACACCGGCATGGGCCTGCGCCCCCTTACCGCCGAGATAGCGCAGCTTGCCGAACGACCCCAGACCGCGATCATGACCCACAGCCATTTTGACCATGCCGCTGGCCTGCACCAGTTCGAGTGTCGCTGCGGGCATCCCGAAGAGGCCGCGATCATGGCCGAGCCCACAGCCCGGAACACCGTGGCCGATAGCGGCTATGTCCGCGCGGAGACCTTTACCGCGCTGCCATGGGAGGGCTTTTCGCATCACGACTTTCGCGTGAAACCCGCGCCCCTGACACGACTGCTGGATGACGGCGACGTGCTCGATCTCGGGGATCGGGTTTTCGACGTGTTGCATCTTCCGGGGCACTCGCCCGGCTCCATCGCGCTCTATGAGCGCAAGACGGAAATCCTCTTCAGTGGTGATGTCATCTATGACGGCGCGCTGATCGACGATCTTTATCACTCCGATCCCGCGGTGCTCGCGGAATCGCATGCAAGGCTGCGTGAACTGCCGGTCTCGGTTGTGCATGCAGGTCATTTCAACTCGTTCGGCAAGGGCCGACTGACCGCTTTGCTGGATGAATACAAGGCCGGAGGGCTGCGCGTGGGTGATCCCGGCAACTGGATCGCCGGCGAACTGGAAGCGGAGGGACAAGATGGAGCAGGATGAGAGCGCGAAGACCACGGCTGTGGTCACGGGTGGGTTGGTTGGCATCGGACAGGCGATTGCCTGCGCCCTGTCGGCCAATGGTGTGCGCGTGGCCATCGGTGCACGGCGTGGCGATGATCCGGCCCTGAGGGAAGAGGCGCGCAAACTGATGGGGCCCCAGACCATCGTGCACCCGCTCGATGTGCGCAGCGAAGCATCGGTGCTGGCGTTCCGGGACGCGGTCGAGGCGGAGTGCGGCGGTATCGGTATTCTCGTCAACGCGGCGGGCATCTGCATTCATCAGACCGTCAGCGGGCACGGCCTGCAGGATTGGAACGATTCGATCGCGACCAACCTCACCGGCCCGTTCCTGATGATGAAAACCTTCATGCCCGCCATGATCGGGCGCGGCTGGGGGCGGATCGTCAATATCGCCTCCACCGCCGCGCGTACGGCCATGCCCGATCAGGCGGCCTATTGCGCCTCCAAGACGGGCCTTCTGGGCCTGTCGCGGGCCGCGGCGCTCGAGGGCGCGCCGCATGGTGTCACCTGTGTCACGGTCAGCCCCACCTGGGTCGAGACCGAGATGCTCCGCGAAAGCGCCCGGATCATGGCCGGACAGAAAGGCCGCGACGTCGCCGACGAGATTGCCGAGATCGCACAATCCAATCCGCAGAACCGGCTGGTTCAGCCCGAAGAGATCGCGGCCGTGGTCGCGTTTCTGTGCTCCGACAGGGTGCCAGCGCTGACCATGGAAGACATCTCCATCAATGCCGGGGCGCATTGGTAACGCGAAAGGCCGCTCAGGCAATCGCACGTGATCGCGGCTGTCAACGGCGGTCGCGAACCCGTTCAACAGAGCAAAGCCATCTGAACCTGAAAGACCCCTCATGAGTGATCTCAGCCCAACCCAGACCCGTGACCCCCTGTTGCAGCCGCTCACGATCAAGCGTCTGACGCTTCGCAACCGGATCATGAGCACATCGCATGCCTGTGGCCTCGAGAAGGACGGGTTTCCACAGGAAAGCTATCAGGCCTATCACGAGGAAAAGGCGAAGGGCGGCATCGCACTTTCGATGTTCGGCGGCTCTTCCAATGTGGATATCGACAGCCCCAGCATCTTTCAGCAACTCAATGTCGGCACTGATGAGATCATCCCGCATTTCCAGCGCTTCTCGGAGCGGATGCATGCCCAGGGTGCTGCGCTGATGTGCCAGATCACCCATCTGGGACGTCGGGGCGATCCCTATGCGCAGGACTGGATGCCGGCGATCGGCCCGTCTCCCATCCGCGAGACGTTGCACCGGGCCATCCCGCGCGAGATGGACGAGCATGACATCGCCCGCGTGGTCAGGGCCTATGGCAAGGCGGCGCGGCGCTGTGAGGAGGGCGGGCTTGACGGAATCGAAACCCTCGCCGCCGGCCATATCATCGGCCAGTTCCTCTCTTCCAAGACCAACCATCGCACGGACCGCTTCGGCGGCAGCCTCGAAAACCGGATCCGCTTCGCGTTGATGGTGCATGAGGAAATTCGCCGCAATGTCAGCGATGATTTCATCGTCGGTATACGCTACGTGGTCGATGAGGGGATAGATGGCGAACTGTGCCCGGAGGAATGCATCAAGGCGGCGCAGATCCTCGAGCGCGAAGGGCTTGTCGATTTTTTCAATGCGCTCTACGGCTCCATGGACACGGCACGCGCGCTGTCGGAAGAAACCTTCCCCGGCATGGGCATGCCGGCTGCGCCATGGGTCGGCATGGTCGGGCGCTTCAAACGCGAGGTGGGTCTGCCCGTTTTCCATGCCGCCAAGCTGTCGGACATCGCCTCGGCCCGGTTTGCGGTCAGCGAAGGACATCTGGACATGGCCGGAATGACACGCCCGCAGATCGCCGATCCGCATATGGTGGCCAAGCTGCTCAGGGGCGAAGAGCACCGCATCCGCCCCTGTGTGGGTGCGGGGCATTGCCAGGGCGCCCATCGCCCCAAATGTCTGCACAACCCCTCCATTTCGCGGGAGGCGACACTCGGGCATCAGATCGCGAAGGCTGAGCAACCCCGTCGGGCGGTTGTGGTTGGTGCGGGCCCCGCGGGGCTCGAGGCGGCGCGGGTTCTGGCCGAGCGGGGCCATGAGGTGCGGCTCTTCGAGGCAGCGGCACAACCTGGCGGGCAGGTGCTTTTGGGGGCGACCAGCTGGCGGCGGGACCTCACGGGCATCATCGATTGGCGCCTCGCGGAACTCGAGCTTCTTGGTGTCGAGGTCGAATGCAACCGTCTCATGCAGGCCGCCGATGTGAGGGCGCTGTCTCCTGATCTCGTCATTCTGGCAACGGGCGGTGTCCCGCAGACCGGCTTCGGCGCGGGCGATGATCTGGTGCTGAGCACCTGGGATATCATCAGCCGTCAGGTGAAACCGCAGGGCGATGTCCTGATCTGGGACAATACCGGGCGTCATCCGGCCCTGATGGCTGCGGAGATTGCGGCCGCCGAAGGCGCGACCGTTCATCTGGCGACCATCGACGCCAATATCGCCGAAGATCTCGGCTATCCCGAAGTGATCCGCTGGCAAAAGGAGTTTGCCCGCTCGGGTCTGCGCAACGAAGGGCATACACGGCTGATCTCGGTCAGACGTGAGGGAAACCGCCTCGAGGCGGTGACCATGAACGAACTGACCCATGAAGAGACGCGGCGGATCGTCGATCAGGTCATCGTCGATATGGGCACCGTGCCGATGAACGAGCTTTTCGACGCGTTGCGCGGCGATGCGGGCAATGATGGTGTGACAGACCTTGCCGCCCTGCGTGACCTGCGGCCTCAATCCCGTTCCGGTGACGGCTTCGAGCTTCACCGTATCGGTGACGCGCTCTCATCGCGCAACATTCACGCGGCCATCTATGATGCTCTGCGTTTCTGCAAGGTCGCCTGACCCGGGGGACGGCAAGCTTTGCAGGTGCTTCTTTCACCTTGTCTCTACAGCAAGCTTGGGGCGGAGCAATTTTCGGCTCAACGCGCTTGGAGGGGGAGTGGCCCAGCGATGCGCGGCGGCCTGCGGCCTTTGCTCCGCGCAGGGGCAAGGAATGGACTGAGCTGATCCAACCTGACCGGTCACAGCATTCTCACCACGCCTTGATCGGTGTGTCACGCCACGAGCCGGGGTTCACGATCACGCGGCGGATGCCGATCAGGCGCCGACGCCGTTGATCCCTCATCTTTCGTGATCAACGCATCATGCAGAGCCTTGACGGCGGTTTCCGCGTGCTCGCGCCCCAGCACGAACTGGATGTCCACATTGCGCGGCCCCTGTTGCACGGCCACAGGCTCGATGCCTTCCGCAGCGAGCGCCGCAAGCCCACGCGCCAGCGCATCGAGGCCCTTCAGGTCACGTCCGATCACCGCAACAACCGACAGGCCGCGCGCTGTCACCGATGCCGTGGGGTATTTCTTCTCCAGATCGTTCTCGACCCGTTTGACGAGCTTGAGAGAGGCATCGACATAATGCGTGATCGTGTTCGCGTTCGAGGATTTCGCAACGATGAAGACACGGTGACGGGTAAGCGCCTCGAGGATCGCCGCGTCATAACCCTTGACGCCGACCATATCCTGCTCGAACACCTCCAGAGCGACAACGTCGAGCGCGGTGACGATCTCGACCTGCGGTGCGTCGGCCGGGGCTTCGTCGATCAGAGTGCCCGGATCGGTGGCTTCAAAGGCGTTGGTCACGCGCAGCGGGATGGATGCCTGACGCAATGTCTTGGCGGCGGAGGGGTGGATCGCCTCCATTCCCATGTTGGAGAGCTGGTCCGCCACATCGTAATTGGTATGGCCCAGCTTGCGCACATTCCGGGCTCCGACGAGTTTCGGATCGGCGGAGGAGAGGTGGAATTCCTTGTGGATGATCGCCTCGCTGGCGCCTGTCTGGGCGGCGATCCGGCTGAAGGTCACTTCGGAATATCCTCTGTCATATAGCGCCATCAGCCCTTCGGAGCATTGCGCATAGCCGGTGACGATGGGTAATTCCCTGGCCAGATCCACATCGTGCAATTCCTCGGCGATACGTTCCTCAAGGGTGACTTCCCGGTCATCCCTCCAGCCTCCCAGATCGACGAAACGCGCATTGATGCCTGCCCGGCGCAGCAGCAGCGCGGTGACAAGGGCCGAATGGCTTTCTCCAAGCCCCGACAGCAGTTCACGGGTGATCCCCATGTGCTGGCTCAGCCGGAAATGCCCGTAGGAGGAGAGGCGCTGCAGGTCGATCAGGCACGACCGCGCGCCTTCGATCCGCTCGCGGACGAAATCATCCGCCTCCCGCAGATCGCCTGGTGCCTCGAGTATCTCGCGATGGCGCGCGCACATTTCCTCCATCACCCGGTTCAGGGCATCGGACCAGCCCATGTCGTTGCTGGCATTGGAAAACCGCGCATAGACGCCCGGCTCACCGGATTTCTTGTGTTCCAACAGCAGATCGGTGATGCCGCCATAAGCCGAGACGACGAAGATGCGATGATAGGGATCCTCGCCATCCTTCAGGAAAAGGGAGTTGAGCAATTCGCCCGAGCGGCTCATCGAGGTGCCGCCGATTTTCTCCACGGTATGCGGGTGCTTGGTCATGATGCTCGCCTCCGTTAGCGGAGGCGCCTCTTCTTTGTGATTTTGGGCGGGGATTGAGGCAAGGGGAGCCCTGCCTCTTGTCCTGTGACGGGTGGGGTCACTCGGCTGCGGCGTAGGACCCGTCGGGCTGGTGTACTTCATTGCCTGTTACAGGCGGGTTGAAGCAGCAGGCCACCACCAGATCCTCATCGGCGCGCACGGTGTGACGATCATGCTGGTCGAGCGCGTACATCACGCCAGGGCGGATCGCATGTGTCTCGCCGGTGGCGAGGTCAGTGATCGAGCCGCGCCCGGAGATGCAATAGACGCTCTCGAAATGGTTCTTGTAATGGAACGTATGCTCCGAACCTGCCTGAAGCGTGGTGATGTGAAAGGAAAAACCCATTCCGTCATCTGCCAGCAGCATCCGCACGGATGTCCAGCGCGCATCGCTCACGGCCTTGTCGCTGTCTTTCAGCGCATTGAAATCTCTTACGATCATAGCAATTACTCCGCCGCGATCTTCGCCGCGCTGCACGCCTGCGCTGCCTTGGCAAGCGTGGCCAGACCGGCCTTGAATTGCGCCATCGGCGTGGTCAACGGGGCCAGCACCTTGACCACCTCGTCATCGGCCCCGGAGGTCTCGATTACCAGCCCGCGCGCGAAGGCTTCAGCGCAGATGGCACCGGCCAGATCACCAGAACCCACATCGACGCCCTGCATCATCCCGCGCCCCTTGAGGCGCGCACCGGGGATCATCGCCGCGATGCGCTCGAGGCCTTCGGTCAGAACCTGCGCCTTCTCGGCAATCTCGGCCTTGAAGCTGTCATCAGACCAGAATTTTTCGAGCGCCACTCTTGCGGTGACAAAGGCATGGGTGTTGCCCCGGAAGGTGCCGTT
>SLDH01000063.1 GCA_007125415.1 Roseovarius sp. | reverse complement strand
GGCTCGCCCCTTCGAGCATCTCGATCTCGCCCTGGATCTTCCGACCGATGACAATGGACCGCTTGCGTCCCTCGCGCACGATCTCCACCGGCGCGCGCTCCGCCCCGATGATCTCGGACACGAGCATCGTGAAGAGCCCCGTGGTGCCCCCCGCCTGTCCCGAAAAAATCTGCAGGATGCCGTCATGCGCCGCCTCGCTGGCGCGCTCATCCACATAAGCCGCCACCTTCCAGTTGCCCTCGCCCATGCGGCCCGGAATATCCACCAGAAGCCCCACATTGAGCCCGCCCAGATCCTCGCCCTCGTAGTGGCCCGCGTCTATGGCGACGGCCATCCAGGCATGGCAATGCCCCTCGGTGGGCGGATGCGCGCCAAGGCTGACCACGCAGGGGCAGAAAACGGTGCAGGAGCAGTTGAGAAAGAGCTCGCCCTTGATCGCCCATTCGACGGTGTTCGACATCAAGGTCATGGTTCTCCTCCTCCAAACAAGAGCGTGTTCGCCAGGAGGCCAACACCGCCCAGCAACATCAGCACCCCCACAGGGCGCACGACATGGCGGCCCAGTTGCGGCAGCTTTTCCAGCACCATGAAAAGCGTGGCGAGGCCCATCCATGTCAGGTTCATAACACCTCCCACGAAGCCCAGCATCATGAAACCCCAGCAGCAGCCCACGCAATAGGTTCCGAGCACCAGTCCCATGCGCAGACCGCCGCCCGGGCCGGTGCGCCAATGGCCGAGGAAATACTGCATCGGCGCATGGCAGACCCCGTGGCAGACCTGCTTGGTGCGGCTGAACTGGAACGCCCCCACGAGGACCAGGAGGACCGCCGCGAATAGCGGCGAACGCGAGATGCCCAGCATGTCCACCAGCCCGCCAAACAGCAAGCCCAGTTGCAGAACCGTGATCAGCGCCGCAAACCCGGTCCAGATGATCGCAAAGCCGCCGAGCACGCCCAACCACCCTGCCCAGGAGCCATCGGCGGCCCGGATGAGATCCTCATAGGTGCTCAATGTGGGCACAAGAGTGGGCAGCATCATTGCCGCCATCATGATCGCCCACATCGCGAAAAGCGGCCCGAAACTGGCCATCGGCATATACATGGGCATGCGCGGGTCCATCCGGCGCATCGTCTCCCCCGCAGCACCCGGACGCCCCAGAAGATCCAGATCCATGTCGATCGCCATGCCGTACATCACCCACCAGGCCGCGAGGATCGACGCGAAAAAACCTAGCCAGAGGAGGCTGCGCAGGGTATCGGACAGGCTCAGACGCACCAAGGGCTCCGCAACGGGGGATTCGGGTTGCACGATAATTGTCATACATTTAAATGTCGGACAAATGAAAACTGATCCCGCCAGAAAGCCCGATCTCTCGGCGCAGATCGCCCAGGCCATTCGCGATGCCATTGTGGAGGGCCGGATGATCGTGAACGAGCGCCTGCCATCGGAGGCCGAGCTTGCCGAACAGTTCGACGTGTCGCGCTCCACCGTGCGCGAGGCGCTGAAGCGCCTGGCCGCGCAATCTCTCATCCGGACCCAGCGGGGCGCGTTCGGCGGTGCGTTCGTCAACCGCATTTCCTATGCGGAGGCCTATGGCCAGCAGATCACCACCTCGACGCTGCTTCTGTCGATGAACGCGGTCAGCTTCGAGACCGCCTGCGAGGCGCGCTTCGCGCTGGAGCGTGCCTGCGCGCCACTTTCCGCCGCGCGCTGCACCGAGGATCATCTGGCGGTGATGCGCGCCGAGATCGCCTTGCAGGGCCAGCCGGACCTTTCCGACGAGGCTTTCTGCGGATCCGACGTGGCGTTTCACCGCGCGCTTGTCGATGGTGCGGGCAATCCGGTCTTGAGCTACCAGCTTGCCGGTGCCGTGGAGGCGATGCAGCCGCTGATGAACATGATCACCTTCACCGCCCGCTCGCGGGGGCGGATCGTGGCCTTGCACGAGCGTATCCATGACGCGCTGGGCCGGCGCGATGCGTTGGCGGCCGACGCTGCCCTGCATGATCTCGAAGCCTATACCCAGACCCTTGGCCGCGATGTGATGCGGGCGCGCCACAACCGGGCCTGATCTACCCGCGCCCGCCTGGCCCGCACCTGCCCGTATTGCGTGGGCCTGCGGCCCACTCCGTATCTCCTGCCAGCGGCCTGCGGCCACTGACAGGGGTGCCTCCGGCGGGGGTATTTTTGCCAAGAAGAAGACCTGCGGGTGCCCCGCGCTGTCAAAGTTGACGGGCGGCTATCAGGCGGGCCATGTCGAGCATGCGGCACGAAAAGCCCCATTCGTTGTCGTACCACCCGAAGACCCTCAGCAGACCGCCTGCGGACACCGAGGTTTCGGGGCCGCAAAGAATGACAGATTCCGACCGGCCTCGCAGATCGGAGGATACCAGCGCCTCATCGGTCCACCCGAAAAGGCCCCGGGGCCTGACCAGGGATCTCAGCATCGCGTTCACCTGATCGACCGTCACCTCTTCGCGGGTCTGCACGGTCAGATCGAGGCAGGAGACACTGGCTGTTGGAACACGGATCGCCCGCGCCTCGAGCCGCCCTGCCAAGGCGGGCAATACGAGGCCTGTCTGATGCTGCGCGCTTGTGGTCGTGGGCACCATGGAGAGCGCGGCTGCACGGCTGCGCTCGGGGGCGCTGCGGGGCTTGTCGACGGTGGGCTGGCTGCCCGTATAGCAATGTACGGTCGTCATCTGGCCGCTGATCAGACCGTAGGCGTTATCCAGCACCCGCGCGAGCGGCGCCAGCGCATTCGTGGTGCAAGAAGCATTCGAGACGATCCGATGTGCGCCAAGATCCTGTTCGTTTGCCCCCATGACCACGGTGACGTCCGCTTCCGACGATGGCCCGGAGACGAGTACCGCGCGCGCACCGGCAGCCAGCCCCCGCTCGGCAACGGCACGCCGGCCGCCCATGCCGGTGCATTCGAGCACGATATCCACGTCGCTCAAATCCAGACTGCGCAGATCACGGGCGGCGTGAAAAGGAAACCTCCGCGTGCCCACCCGCAAGGCGCCAGACCCGGCGGTCACCTCGTCGGGCCACGGTCCGAACACGCTGTCATAGCGAAAGAGATAAGCGCAGGTCTCGACCGGCTCGATCTCGTTGATCAACACCACGTTGATATCGGTCGCATCGCGCAGAAGGATGCGCAGCAAGGTCCGGCCGATCCGGCCGAAGCCGTTGATTGCCACACGTATCGGTTCC
The DNA here is from genome assembly GCA_007125415.1 of Roseovarius sp. Taxonomy (GTDB): domain Bacteria; phylum Pseudomonadota; class Alphaproteobacteria; order Rhodobacterales; family Rhodobacteraceae; genus Roseovarius. The sequence goes on along the minus strand of SLDH01000063.1, from coordinate 17,636 downwards.
CGGTCCATCGCCCATGTTTCCCACTGGATTGCACCTGGCGCAATGTGCGGCAGAACCTCGCGCTGCTCCAGCCATGAAACAAAATTTGATCAAATTATCAGCTGCGCTGGATCGAGGAATAGAGCAGCATGCCCCAGCCCCCCAACTCGGCCTCGATCCGCCCCCATAGCGCACCCATCCGGATCGGATCAGTGCCCGTGGCGGCGGCGATCTCGTTGAGCGTGCGGTGCCCGTCAATCGCAGCCAACAGGGGGGCCGAATCCGCCGGCAGGTGCAACCGTGCCTCGATCACGCCCCCGCTGAGCTTCGGGCTCTGCCCCTTGGCCACGGCCTGCGCCAACGCCCGCGGCTGTGCGCCCTTCAGATGCGGCACAAGGCTGCGGCTCCGTCCGCTGGCCGGTGCCTGCCCGCTCCCCTGCGCCACCGCATAGCCCACATGCGTCTTCAGCGTACCGTTGAGCTTCTCCGCCAGCCCCATCTGCTCGCGTGGCGCCATGCCCTCGGGGATATCCGTGATCCGGCCCAGGTCATAGAGTGCCGGTGTGGTGAAGCCGCTCAAGGCCCAACCGGTCTTGTCGAGCATTTCCGTCAGGGCGGCGAGATCGAAGGCGCGGTCTTGTGAATGAAGCAGCAGATCATAGAAACCCGCATCGCTGCTCTTGTGATCATTGAGATGTGGATTTCTCTTGAAGGGATGCCCTTCAGGCAATCGCGCCAGCAGGGCGCGAGCCTTTTTCAGCCGTGCCTCGGGCGACAACCCTTCGAAAAGAGCCCCGAAGGCCTCTTGCAACGGGTAGACACCCGAACGGCCATAAGGCGCATAGACCATGAAGCCCATGCCGCCGCCCGGGGCCAACGCCGCGCGCAACGCGGTGAACCCCGCTGCCGGGTCGGGCAGATGATGCAGCACACCGCAACAATCGATATAGTCGAACTCTCCCAGATCGGGTGCCGCCAGAAGGCTGCCAGTGACAAAGCGAATGCCCGAAAGGCCCCGCGCCTCGACCCGCGCCTCGGCAATCTCACGGGCTGCCTTCGACAGGTCGACATAAGTGATCTCGCAGGGCTTGCCCAACTGCGCCATCATCTGCGCAAGCTGCACCAGCCCATCACCCGTCCCACCCCCCGCCACCAGCGCTCGCAAGGGCACGGACCAGTCCCGCCGCCCCGCATAGATGAAATGATCGATCTCCAGCGGATGCGAGGGCGAGCCGCTGATCAGGCGCTTGACCTCATCGCGCGGGTCCCGCTCAGGATAGGGATATGCCTCATATTGTGCTGACACTTCGCTCATAACTGAACCTATGCCGCACCCGGGGCGATTTGCAAAGCCCTGAGGATTCCCGTTGCGCCTTAACGGAGACAACGGCAAACTCTGCCAATGCCTGCGCCCGTCGCCATCCCCTTCTTCAGCGGATCCGGCCATACCCGCCGCCTTGCGAAAGCCGTCGCCGAAGGGATGGATGCGGCGCGGCTCATCGATGTGGAGATGATCACGGCCGAGGACTGGGCGGCGCTCGATGCCGCCCCTGCCATTCTCTTCGGCACACCCACCTATATGGGGTCTTCCGCCGCCCGCTTCGACGCCTTCCTTGAAGAAGCCTCGTCACGCTGGCCCGAACAACTCTGGGCCGACAAGCTCGCAGGCGGCTTCACCGTGGCGACCTACCCGTCGGGCGACAAGCTCAATACGCTGATGCGCCTCGTGATCTACGCCACGCAGATGGGCATGCTCTGGATCGGCCCGAACGCCATTGGCGCCCCGGTCGATGCAACGCGGCCCGGCATCAACAGGGACGGCGCGATGCTAGGCCTGATGGCAACCTCCAGCCGCGACAAGACGCATCTGATCGACAGCGAAGACCGCGAGACCGCCCGTCTCTACGGCGCGCGCGTCACACAAGCCGTGCAACACTTTCGCATATGAAGCTTCTTCTCGGGAAAATACCCCCGCCGGAGGCACCCGAAGCCGGGGCGCCCTGCCCCGGCTGAGTTGCAGGGCGTGCGGCCCAACGGGCCGCACACATTTCAAGACCGGCAACTCAAGATCGGCAACGCCATGCATGGCGTTTTTCCGATGAATTTTATCAGGATTGCTTGACGCAATGCTTGCGCCCGCCTAACACACCCTCAGCCAGAACGCTTTGCGCTCCCGCCAGAAGGTCGATCACTTCAAGGGAGCGGGAGATGCGTTTCATGATTGCCGGCAAGGCCGGAACACTTGGCATATCAGGGCTTGCCCTTCTGGCCATGGATGCCGGGGCACAACAGATGGAGGAGACCTTCCGGCTCCCCGACATCACCCTGCCGGGAATAGAGCAATCCGTGCAGCGCGCAGCGCAGATCAAGCGTGACGCGCGCAATGCAATGGAGGTGATCGACAGCGAACAGCTCTCACAATTCAACGAACAGGCTTTTGGCGATCCGCTGCGCCGTCTGCCGGGGGTTACCTTCGACGGGGCCAACCGAACCCGCGAGATACGCCTTCTGGGGTTGCCGGGTGAATATACGCAGGTACTGATCAACGGCCGCCTGCTGCTCGACGGCGAGTCGCGGCGCAATTTCGAGATGGATCGCATTCCCACCAGCCTTGTGGACAGGGTCGAGATCATCCGCTCCCCGCGTGCCGGCCTTGACGGCGCCGGCGCGGCAGGCAGCGTCAACATCGTGCTGAAAAGCGGGGCCGAACTGCCCCCCGGCACGCAGATCAGGCTCGGCGCGGGCTATCTGGAAGATACCGGCGAACTTGGTGAACTCACCCTTCTGCACCGCGGGCAGACGGGCGCGCTGAGCTATCGCCTTGCGGGATCTGTCCAGCAGTTCCAGCGCAACGAATCGACAGCAGAGATATCGTCTGACGGGCTGGGAGCGCCCACCGGCAAGGAGCGCCGGTTGAGCGAGCGACGCTTCGAGCAGATCAATCTCACAGCGGGCTTCACGTGGGATCTGGGCGCGGGCGGCGCACTCTCCTTTGATCCCTATTATTTCCACACCAAGGAGTTCCGCGACGGCACACGCACGAATTTCGCCGATGACCTGACCACCCGGCAGGGTTCACGCGTGGAAAAACGCGAGCGTACGCGCATCGCCTACGGCATCCGCGCGGGTTGAGAGGTCGATCTGGGCAGCGCCGCGCGCCTGTCGCTCGGTCTGGACTGGCAGAAGGGCAAAACCGATACCAGACGCGACGAGCAGCGCCGCGATGCAGGTGGCACGGTGACACGGGTCGAGAAGCGGACCGAAAGAATTGATCTCGAGCTGATCCGCCCAGAGGCCACCCTCTCATGGCAGGCCGATGCCCATGATCTGAGCCTCGGCTTCGGCGCGGTCCTGCGAGAACATGCCGAGATCAACAGCGAACGCCGCGATGGCGCGCTGCAAACCCTGACCGCCAGGGCAACCCCGAACAGAGCCCGGAATCGATCTGGGGGCTCAACCTCGGCATTGACCACTATTTCGCCGAGGATCGCGGCTTTGTCTCTCTCAACGCCTTTGGCCGGCGCTTCGGCGACAAGATCGAAGCTGTGACCGGTTTCGACGCCGCGACCGGGCGTTTCGTCTCGACGCCCCGGAATGTCGGAGATGCCCACGCTTACGGGCTTGAATTGTCCGGGCGGATGCCGCTTGATGACCTGGGCCTCGCAGATGCGGCGCTCTGGGGCAGCGCGCTCTATACAAGTTCCAAGGTGGATGATCCGTTGGGCGGTTCGCGCCCCTTTCTGGACCAGCCTGATTTCGTCGGCAGGATCGGGCTCGATTACGAGTATCGGCCATGGAACACGACCTTCGGGCTTGCGCTCAACTGGACCTCCTCCATCAACCAGCGCCCGAACCTCGCCGGCGGCGGCACCTTGCGCCAGAGCATCTCCTCGCGTGCAAGGCTCGATCTGACGACGCGCACCGAAATCGCCGATAACTCCTTCCTGACGATCAGCGCGACCAACCTGCTGGGCCAGACGGAAGGACGGGTGGACCGGGTGTTCGATGCCGCAGGCACCCTGCAATCAAGGGATCGCCGGTCAGAGCCGACCTATCGCAACCACTTCATTGGCATCACGAGGGCCTTCTGAAGGGCAACCTTGCACAGAAACCTTGGAGAATCAGACACCGGCCAGGCGCGCCACGCCTTTCAAAGCGCTTGACCCGGTCAGGGGCGCAGGGCATCACGCGTGGCATGCTGATCTACAAGATTTTCCGCCGCACGGAATGGGAAGCGCTTGAACGCGAGGGGCGCACCTCCGGCGCGCCGGTCGATCTGGCCGACGGCTTCATTCACTTCTCCACCGCCGAACAAGCCCCGGAGACCGCCCGGAAGCACTTTGCCGGTATGGGGGATCTGGTGCTGGCGGCTGTCGAGGCGGAAGCACTGGGAGATGCCTTGCGATGGGAGCGCTCCCGCGGGGGGGCGGATTTTCCGCATCTCTACCGCGCACTTTCCCGCGAGGAAGTGCTCTGGACAGCACCGTTGCCGCTCGTGAACGGGCAGCACCGCTTTCCCGAGGCCATGACATGAGCAGGATCGAGCGCGCAGGGCTTGCCTTGCTGCGCCGGATGGATCCGGAGCGCGCCCATGGGCTTGCCCTTCGCGCACTGCGGCTCGGGCTCGGCCCTGCGCCGGGGCCCCTTACATCGCCGCGTCTGGCCACGGCGCTGGCAGGGCTTTCCCTTCCCAACCCCGTGGGCCTCGCTGCGGGGTTCGACAAGAATGCCGAGGCGCTCACCCCGCTTTCGCGGGCAGGCTTCGGGTTTCTCGAAGTGGGGGCCATCACCCCGCGCCCCCAGCCCGGCAATCCGCGTCCGCGCCTTTTCCGCCTGCCGGAGGACGGGGCCGTGATCAACCGCTTCGGCTTCAACAATGCCGGGATGGAAGCTGCGTACCAGGCCTTGTCGGCCCGCCCGGCAGGGGCGGTGATCGGGCTCAATCTCGGGGCCAACAAGGACAGCGCGGACCGCGCCGAGGATTTCGTCCGCGTGCTGGCGCATTGCGGGCCGCATCTGGATTTCGCCACGGTCAATGTCTCTTCTCCAAACACCGAAAACCTGCGGGATCTGCAAGGCGCCGAGGCACTTGCCGCGCTGCTGGCGGGTGTGATGGAGGCGCGCGACTGGCTGGCGCGGTCCATCCCGGTCTTTCTCAAGATCGCGCCGGACCTGAGCGATGCGGCCCTCTCGGAGATTGCGGATGTGGCACGGCAAGGCGGCGTGGCGGGGATCATCGCCACCAATACCACGCTTGCGCGCGACGGGCTGACCGGTGCCCACCGTGCAGAGGCGGGCGGGCTCTCCGGCGCACCGGTTTTTCAACGCTCGACACAGGTGCTTGCGAAACTCTCGTCGCTCACGGCCGGCCGGATGCCGCTCATCGGCGTGGGCGGTATCGGCTCGGCCGAGGATGCCTATGCCAAGATCCGCGCGGGCGCCACCGCCGTGCAGCTTTACACCGCGCTGGCCTATCAGGGCCTGTCGCTGGTGCCGCGCATTCTGCAAGGGCTGGAGGCGCGGCTCGAGGCGGACGGGTTTGCCAATGTGGCCGACGCGGTGGGCACCGGGCGCGAGGCCTGGCTGTGATCGGGAGGCCGGGCGATCCGGTGCGCTTCGCCCTCTGATCGGATGTCGGCCCATCCTGCTGACGGGGTCATGAGTATTTTTGGCAAAATGAAGGGTGGACCAGCCCTGCGGACACCCCGTGGTTGCCAGATCGGGTGATGGTGATGTCCGCAGGAGCGATGCACCGCCTCATGAAAGCATCAGTGCCGAAGCCGTCAACCTGAAACGTTCAAACCCATCCGGCGCAGAGCCCAGACCGTCAGGTCCTGCAGGGCGGCGGTGGTAGCGGTGTTGAAGCCGGCGACCACGGCTGAGGGGTCGGTCGATGCGGCAGGCGCGGTGAACTGGATGGTGCGGCTGCCGAGGATCCGCCCATCCGCTTCGCGCAAGAGCCGCGCTGTCAGGCGGACGCGTGTCGTTACGCTGGTCTCGTCGGGGCCCAGCTCGGCCTGAAAATCGGTCAGTTCTGAGACCAGCAGATAATCCGCCGTTCCGACGAGTGGCCTGCGGCCCACATAGCGCAGGGCATTCGTGTCTTCAAAGCTGCGCACCATCAGATTCTGCAGCATGACGGGGGCGGTATCCGTCCAGCCAGCGCCGGGAAGATAGGCCGCCTGAAACGGGTCCGGGCGGATCAGTATGCGGTCGGTATCGAGCGCACCGCTCGCCGTCGGGGTTTCGATCACGAGGTCGCGCGCCAGGCTGCCGCGCACGGCCGGCGCATCGACCGGGGCGCGCAGTTCATAGGCCCGCAAGGGCGACGCGGCCTCGTTGAGAGAAGAGATCGCCGCACAGCCGCCCAGGATCAGGGCAGACAGGATCAAGGCAGCACTGCGAAAGGGCATCATCAACGGAACTCCGGTGTTTGACGGCTGAGGAAGAACCGCGCAGGATCACGCTGGATCTGACGCGTCAGCGCTTCGAGATTGGAAATGAGAGACCGGGTTTCGCGGGCCAGCTGCGTGTATTGCTGCAATCCCGGGCCGGCGAATTCTTCGATCGAGGGCGCAGAGCGCGACACCATCCGTGTGACCTCTCTGAAAGCCTCGTTGGCGGCATCGGCGGCGCTGCGCAGATCACTGGAGATCGCGGGCAGATCATCGGAGACCTGCGCCACGGCACCATCAAGCTGCTGCAGCAGGTTGCGCAGATCGGAGGTGATCTGCGAGACATCATCATCGAGGATCGTCTCGACATCGTTGAACACACGTTCGGCGGCGCCGAGCGTGCGTTCGCCGGTGGTCATGGCCGCATCAATGGCGCTGAGGGTTTCATTGGCATTGGCGAAGGTCTCCGTCACCTGCGCCATGGTCTTGAGCGCTTCATCGGTAATCTCGTCGATCCGGCCGCCGGCATTGGTCAGATCGTCGCCGACCTGCGCGACAACACGTTTTACCGTATCCGTGGCGTCGCGAATGTCATCGGCGATCACCGGCAGATCATCCTGTGCAACCTGGTTGACAGCTGCAACGGCGGATTTGGCGCTGTCGATCATTTCGCGGGTTTCGGCAACGAGTGCGGCACCATCATCGGTGATCAGCCCCTCGAAGGAGGATGCTGCCTTGTCGATGCTTGCCAGCGCATCGCTCAGCTTGTCGATGGCGTCATCGGCATCCAGCAGGGTCTTCCGGGCTTCGGTCAGACGCTCGGTGGCGGCAGTGCCGGCCGCGAAGAACTGCCCGATCATGTCGCGCGCATCCGACACCAGAACATCGGTCTGATCGCGGACCTCACGGCTGGTGGTGCTCAGATCGCTGGTGAGTGCTGCAAGATCGCCGGTGATGTAGGCCTGTGCCGCATCGAGCGCGCCGCGCCCGCTTTTCAGTGTCGCGTCGGCCTCATCCAGCGAGGTCTCCACGCGGCCGGTGAGGCCGGTGACCGATGTCAGCGTCTCGTCGAGCGTGTCCAGCGTGCCCTTGACGCTGGTGATCACGGGTTCGAGCTGATTGGTGAAGGCGGTGATATCCGCGCTGACCACTTTCACCGTATCGCCAATCCCGGAGAATTCGGACAGCGTCTTGGCGATATCATCGGAAGCATCGGCCAGATTATCGAGTATTCGCTGAACCTTCTGCTGGTTTTCGCCGCTCAGCAAATCGCCGAGCTCCTGCATCACCTTCACGGCTTCTTCCACCACTTTCGGCGCATCCTCGGAGAGTGTCTGGAGCACCGAGCGGCCAGCCTCGATTTCCGGCACATCCCCGTCGGCTTCCAGGAGCGGGGAACTGGCATTTCCCGCGGAGATGCCGACAAAGGAAACGCCCGTCACCCCCATGGTCTCAATGGTTGCCACACTATCCGTCCGCACCGGCGTATCGCCTGCTACCTCCAGCCGCACCAGAACCGTACCATCCTGATCCGGCGAAAGCTGCACGGAGACGACCTGTCCGACGGGCAGCCCGGCAAATCGCACATCAGAGGCGCGCGAGAGGCCCGAAACGGAAGTGAAGCGAACATCGTAGTAGTCGAACTGCTGATCGAGCTGGAACTGCGCGAACCACAGAAAGAAGCCCAGCATCCCGAGAAAGCCAGCCAGGGCGAACGCGCCGATCAGGACATAATTTGCACGTGTTTCCATATCTCAGTCGGTCCTGTCCTTGGCTTCAATCGCGGCGCGGGCGCGGGGGCCATGGAAATACTCATGCACCCATGGATGATCGACTTCCAGCATTTCCGACATCGTGCCGGTCACGAGGACGCGTTTTTCGGCGAGCACGGCGATACGGTCGCAGGTTGCATGAAGCGTATCAAGATCATGCGTGACAAGAAACACCGTGAGCCCCAGTTGCCGAGACAATCCCTTGATCAATGTATCGAAATCCGATGCCCCGATCGGATCAAGCCCGGCGGTAGGCTCATCGAGAAAGACGATCTCCGGATCGAGCGCCAGGGCCCGGGCAAGGCCTGCGCGTTTACGCATTCCGCCTGAAAGCTCGGACGGGTAGTTGTCACCCGCCTTCCACGGCAAGCCCGACATGGAGATCTTGAGATCCGCCAGCGCCTCGCGCAGTTCGGTGCCGAGGTCCGGGATGACACGCAATGGCACCTCCACATTCTCGCGCACGGTGAGCGAGGAAAACAAGGCCCCATCCTGGAACATGACACCGTTTCGCCGGTCAATCGCGATGCGCTGTTCCTCACTGGCGTTCAGCGCATCAATGCCGAACATCTCGATGCTGCCCGCCTGAGGCCGCCGCAGCCCGACGATGGTGCGCAAGAGCACGGACTTGCCCGTGCCCGACCCGCCGACAACGCCCAGAACCTCGCCGGGCCACACATCGAGATCGAGATTCTCGTGCACGACATGCCGCCCGAACTGGTTGCGGATGCCGCGCAGGGAAATGATCGCCTCTTTGTCCATCAGTAGCCGATCTGCGCAAAGAACACGGAAAACATAGCATCGGTGACGATGACCGCAAAGATCGCCGTGACAACCGCACTCGATGTCATGCGGCCCAGCGATTCGGCATTGCTGCCCACCTTCATGCCGGCATGACAGCCCACGATCCCGATGATCAGCGCGAATACGGGTGCCTTGACCATACCCACGACCAGATGGGAGATGGCCGTGTCCTGCACGAGCCGGGTGGTGAACATCGCTGGTGAAATACCCAGTTCGATCCAGGACATGATCCCCCCGCCCAGAAGCCCCATCACATTCGCGATGAGGCCGAGAATCGGCAACATCAACAGCAGCGCCAGAATGCGCGGCACGAAAAGTGCCATTGCCGGATCGATCCCAAGCGTGCGCATGGCATCGATTTCCTCGCGCATCTTCATGGAGCCGATGGCAGCGGTGAAGGCCGAGGCCGTGCGGCCCGCAACGATGATTGCGGTCAGCAGGATGCCCAGTTCCCGCAGGATCGAAATGGCGATGAGATCGACCACGAAGACCTCGGCTCCGAACTGCCTGAGCTGTGCCGACCCCTGAAAGGCCAGCACGACACCGATGAGAAACGCCATCAGCGACACGATGGGAACGGCGCGCAGCCCCACCTCCTGGCAGTGATGCACGAGTGCGGTAAGGCGAAATTCGCGCGGATGAAAAAGCGATCTGCCCAGTCGGGCGAGAAAGATCCCAAGATAGCCGCTCATTTCCGCGGCAAACACCCCGGCCGAGGCGATGCGGCGGCCCAAGGCCTCCAGCCTGTCGTTCCAGCTCTTCGGGCGGACGGTTTCCGGCATGATATCCGGGAGCGAGGTGCGGACGGTCTCCAGAAGTTGCGCATGCGCCTCCGCAGCCCCCTGCAACTCGCTGCGTGATCCGGCCTCGGAAAGGCGTTGTTGCAGCTTGGCGATGGCCCAGGCACCGGCAGTGTCGATCCGGTCCACGCCCGCCAGGTCGATACGCGTGTCCGCCGGCGAAAGCGCCTCGAGCTCGGGCTGAAGACGCCCGAGCGTTCGCACGGTAAGCGCGCCGGAAAGCGCCAGTTCACGCCAGCCGCCGTCCTCACTGATGCGGATATCGCCTAGAGCTTCTGCGGCCTGCGACATTGAAGTCCCTGTTCTTTCAGCGATCTGACATTTTCCCCTTGCACGTTATACTGGCGCTGACCGGAAACAAAAGCAGCAAAAGACACGACAGGCAAGGCAGGTCCCGCGCCGGCATGCGCCTTGCCGGAGCGCGCCAAACCTGCAAGACCGCAGTGGAATCCGGCCCCGATGCGGTGTAACCACAGCGCCATGGAAAGCGCCGCTCAAGACCCACCCATGCAGATCGCCCGGCAGCGGTTCAAGCTGCGAATCTGGATCACGTCACGGCTCTGGGCGCAGGTCATCATCGGCATGCTGCTCGGGTTCGGGCTTGGCCTCGCGCTGAGCGAAAACGCCGGGCTGGTGCCGCCGGAGATGGCCGAGGCAATCGGCATCTGGCTGGCGCTGCCGGGCCAGATCTTTCTGGCCCTGATCGCCATGGTTCTGATCCCGCTGATCTTCTCGTCCATCGTCGGCGGGCTTGCCGGAACCGGATCAGGGGCGGAGTTGCGCTCCGTCGGGCTCAGGCTGGCCGGATTCATCCTTGCCACCACGAGCTTTGCTGCCGTCATCGGTGTGATCCTCGCCCAATGGCTCAAACCGGGTATCGGCCTTGCCGGGTTTTCCGTGCCTGCCCCGGACACCGCGCTGCCCCTTGCAGAGGACGCGGCGGGCGAGTTGCCTCTTGAGGAGGCGCAACGGACCCTGCCGGACATGATCGTCAACATCCTCCCCGCCAACCCGACCGCCTCCATCGTGCAGGGCGACATGCTCGCGATCGTCGTTCTGGCGGTTCTCATCGGTATTTCGGTCACACAGGTTCAGCCCGCGCGCGCCGCGCCGTTTCTGGCCTTGATGGAATCCTTGCTGTCGATTTCCATGAATATCGTGAAATGGGCCATGTTTCTGGCCCCTGTCGCGGTGTTCGGCCTCATGGCGCAACTGGTGATGCGCATGGGGCTCGAAACCATGCTTGGCATCTCGGGCTATGTCGGCACCGTTCTGTTGGGGCTGGCGGTTCTTCTGGTGCTCTATCTTCTGATTGCGCTGATCTTTGCGCGGCTCACGCCCCTGCGCTTCTTCACCGCCGCTGGCAGCAACCTGTTGCTGGCCTTCTCAACCTCGAGTTCGTCGGCGGTCATGCCGGTCACCATACAGACCGCCCGCCAGCTTGGCGTACCGGAAAACGTCGCCAATCTGGTGATCCCGCTGGGTGCGACCATGAACATGGCCGGAACCGCCCTCTATCAGGCTGTCGCCATCCTCTTTCTGGCACAGCTGGCAGGGGTGGAACTGACCACGGCACAGATCGGTGTGGTGGTGGGCACGCTGGTGGCCTCCAGCATTGGCGCGCCGGGCACGCCGGGGGTGAGCATCGCCATTCTGGTCAGCGTGGCGACCAGCATGGGCATTCCCATCGAGGGAATGGTGATCATCCTCGGTGTCGATCGCCTGCTCGACATGTGCCGAACGGTCGTCAACGTCACGGGTGATCTGGTGGCGGCGATGCTCTTTCGCAAGACCGGGCTGCCCTCTGCGGATGACTGAGATGAGGGACGCGTCGCGCACCGCCGCCGCACAAATCCACCGCCTGTCGCCGGGCCCGATTTCTTCAAAAGAAATCGGACCGAAATCTTTCAAGATTTCGGGGCGTTTCCTACCCGTGGCACGAAACCTGCCCTATACATCCGCGCGCCGCGCTTTATGTTCGCACCATGCGCACGCTTCTCGCCCTTATTGTCCTCGCAACACCTTCCCACGCCTGGGAGTTTACGCCCGGACAACCCTGTCTGCTCACCCATGAAACGACGGAGGCGCGGATTGTGCTCACCTATGATCCGGTGCAACCGCTCTACAGCCTCACGATCACACGGGCAGAGCCGTGGCCTGACGCGCCGGCCTTTCACATGCGTTTCGACGGGCCACAGGGGCTCACCATCGGCACCGACCGACATACGTTCAGCGAGGATCGCCGGTCACTCACCGCGACCGATCGGGGCTTTGGAAATGTGCTGGACGGGTTGCAGTATAATCGCAGCGCCCATGCCCTTGCCGGAGGCATCACCGTCAGCTTCGCGCTGGACGGGGCGCCCGGCCCCGTCGCCGCTTTCCGCGCCTGCGAGCCGACCCTGCCGCTCTCCTGACAGAGCTGTGCTGAAGCGTTTAGCGGATCACATGCACCGCGCAATGAGCGTGACGGACCACCTGTGTCGCCGTGCTGCCCAGAAAGATATCCTGCATGCCCGGACGGTGACTGGCGATGACGATGCAATCCACCCCCGCATCCTCGGACCAATCGAGGATGGTGCGGCCCGAATGTCCCTCCACCACCACGCCCTTTCCGCCGGGAACATCTGCGGCCATGCTGTCCAGTTCGATCTGCACGGCACGGCGGCTTTCGGCGCGGTGCTCTTCGGAGATGTAGTTCAGCGCATAGGACGGCACCTGTTCCATCACGTGAAGAAGCGTGATGTCCGCCCCATCAGCGGCCAGTGCCCGGGCGATCTTCACGGCACCCGCCGCATCGCGGTCATCATCGAAGGAAATGGGAACGAGAATATTGGAATACATGGCGCATCTCCTCTTGCTGCACCGGCACAGTATCGTCCGCACCGGCGCTCTGCCTTGATTTGCATCAGGTGTGAGGTGTCACTTCTCTTCCTGCATCATCCGGGCGATTTCGGACGCCCATTCACCGATGATCGGCAGAAATTCAATCTGGCTGAGCGACCAGATGACGATCGACAACAGAACGGAAGCCCCCACAACGGTGCCAAGCCCGAGTGCCAGCCCACGGGCGAAATTGAAGGCCAGCAGGCGTGGAATCGAATTCTGGATCCTGATGAACCTGTGCTGGTTGAGCACATGCAATTCCTGCCGCAGCGCGCGAAGCTCTTCCAGTGTCTGTTCGGGCAATTCGGGCGGTGTGGCGCTGTCAGTCATCGCGCGGCTCACCAAAGATGGCGGCCAGATCATACATCACCGGCTCGAAACTTCGACACAGCGCATTGATCTCCCGATTGCGGCGGCGCATCTCGTCACTGCGCAGCATGGCCTGAAAATCCTCGCGCTTTTGCCATTGCGAGTAATTGGCGATCCGGGTCTGCGCATCGTTGACATGGAGCCGCGCCGTGATGAAGCCGGGTTGATGCGAGATGAATGCCCCATACGCATCGGTCAGCAAATCGAGAAGGTCCTGACACGTGCCGGGTGTGATCTCGAATGTGGTGATCACGGTCTGATATGCGGGCGGGAAAGTGGTCTCGGACATCTGCGCGCCTCCTTTCGGACAGCTTATCAGCAAGTGACCTGAGGTGAAAACCCCGGCTTTGCTCGGCTCGCGTTAATCATTGATTTACCTTCATTAACCATGTTGCACTCCGGGAGTCCCGATGCGCATAGATGCCACGCTTCTTGTCCTCTGCCTTGCCACCCTGCCGGTGGACCCGGGCAATGCCGGGCCATGGCTCCGGCCGGAAGGGGAAAGCTTTCTGTCGGTTTCGGTGGAAAAGCCCGATGGTGATCAGTTCTACTTCTCGGCCTATGCGGAATACGGGCTGCGGCCCGACCTGACGCTCGGGCTGGATATCGGCGTCAACGAAGACGAACTCGACAAGGCCATCCTCTTCGCCAAACGGCCCCTGAGCAGCCCTGACAGCGCGTTTCAGGTTTCGCTGGAACTGGGCATGGGCGTCGTGGATGAGAAGGGCGTGCTGCGGCCGGGTGTCAATATCGGGCGCAGCTATGTGCTGAGGGATCTGAATGGCTGGATTTCGCTGGAGTTGAAGGCGGTTCTCGAGCCGGATGACGGTGACCATTTCGAAACCACGGATCTGACCATCGGCCTTGAGATGTCCGCGCGCCACAAGGCTATGCTTCAGATCTCCAGCACCGGAAGCCCGGTGGACGGCGACAGCCTGAAGATCACGCCGTCAGTCGTGTTCGAACGAACGCCCGGCCATCACTTCCAGATCGGTGTGACGGCCGGGATAAGAGACAATGACAATGCCACTGCTATCAAACTGGGGATCTGGCGGGAATTCTAGACCGGGTTGTCCATGCGCACCCGCATGGTCATGGTGCCCCGTACGGGACGCTCCCAGAAGAGGCGCACCCGCCTGTTCTGCGGCCCCTGCTTGGCCAGATAGTAAGGCGTGCCCCAGTAAGTGTCATTGTTTGCATCACGGATCGGCCCCCTGGCCAGGATCGACTCAACCGTCTGGGCAAAGCCGGCGAAGGGCAGGGTATCATTGAAATCCACGTCCCATATCTCTTGCGGGCTTTCCTCCTCGTAATCGAGCACCATCGGATTCATCGATCTGAGGGAGATGTTGTTGAACGCGTTATCGGAAAATCGCACATTGCGGAAACGGTCGTAGTCCATGGTGGCGAAGCTGGTATCGATCCCCTCCACCCGGTCGATATTCACGGCGATCATCCGGAACGTGTTGCCAGTCACGGTCAGGCCGTTGATGAAATGGTCGCCGCCATAGGGCTTGACCACGATATACTTGAAGGCGGGTATGGTATTGGAGGCCAGAAAGACATTGTTGGTCAGGCTGAGCGCGCTGAAGGAAAAGCCGCCCTGGCGGGTCGGAAACTGCTGGGTCTCATTGGTCCATTCGATGAAGGCATTGTCGATATAGTTTCCGGTGATCGTGCCGCGATTGTTGATGCGCGTCAGCACGAGCGCCGGCATCCGCACCGCGTTCTGTGTGCTGTCGCCCTGAAAGATATGGTTGCCCGTGATGATCGAGCTCGAGCCACCGATCACGGCGAAGTGGCGGAAATGCACGACCCGGTTGTTGCGCAGCTTGACATCATTGGCATTGGTGTTCAGCCCGATGGAGACCCGCGCCGTGGAAGCAAGCGGGCTTTCGTCGGACAGGAACTGGCACCGGTCGATCATCATGCCCTGATCACCCTCTCCATGGCTGGTGATGCCACGATCCTTGGGCCGGGTGATGAAACTGTCCCGCAAATGAAATCCGGTGCCGGTGGGTGGCAGCAATATTGCACTGCACTGCCCCGAACACTGGATCTCGATATCGGACATCGAAAATTTGGAGATCTGGTCGAACCCGCTGAAATCGAGGATATACTTGAAGCGCCGGAAGGTGAAGACCTGTGTGCCATCCGCGTCATAAAGCGGCGCACTCAGCGTGATGGTCCCCTGACCCACATTTTTTTGAAACACATAGACCTCGCGCCCCACCCCGTTGCCTTCGATCAGCGAGCCGACGGGGATGTTGGCCACATTGGCGACATTGGTCAACTCTTTGGGGTTATCAGGCGAATAAGTGGCTTGCGAGGTATAGACCTCGGTGTCCCAGTTGGAACCGGGCGCATAGGAGAATTGCCCGTTTCGGATGATCCGGCGGATCTTGTAGGTGGTGCGGTTGTTGACCGCCTCGGCCATATCGATGGGATTGTTGATCGTCAGAAGCCGCCCGCCAAGATCAAGGCTGTCATGCCCTGAATTGTTCAGAAGCGCCTGATAGGCTTTCTTGAAGGCAAGCTCATCATTCCCGAAGGCATCGATATAGGCCGGCATGTGAAAGTTCTTCGTCAGCGACAGGATGCTGGAAGCGGCCATCGTCACCGTGCCCTGAAAGCGCGTGCGGTTCGTGAACGTCATGCTGTCACCGAGGAAATATGTGCCTTCCGGGATCAGCACCTCGCGCCCGTCCGCCGCCGCATCCGCGGCCACGAAGGCCGGGTGATCATCCGTCGTGCCATCGCCCACCGCGCCGTAATCGCGCACATCGACAAGGCTCATCATGTCGCGCAGAAAGGCGCTTGTGATGTCGATGATCTCGATATCGTCGATGCGCACGACCCCGCCATTCGCGCCGGCGAGATCGAGCCCGAAGTGGCCATAGATCGCCTCGGGGCCCCACACCATGTCAACGCCTGTGCGGTCACCGATGCCCACGATCGCCGACACCTCGACCACGGCGCCATAGGTGGTCAGTGCCTGGGATGGGCCCGTAAGTTGCGCGCCCGGCACGGCCGAACCGTCCGCCCGGCCTGCAAAACCCGCGATGCGCACCGAAGGCAGCGCGCCGCTGACCGCCTTCACCCGCGCCCTGATCTGCAGATAGCATCCCGGCAGAAGCGGGGTTTCACCCATGTAGCGCAGGCGCTGTACCGATTGGGTCTTGAGAATCTCCAGCGCACCGCCGAAATCCGGATCTGCAGGCACGAAGGCCGCATCGGACGCCGTGTCATAGGTATCCGAGCCCGGCGTGCCATTGCCCCGCGACCAGACATCAAGGCCATTCGCAAAGGGCGAGGGTGTAAAGACGATGCCATCGGTGATTGCCTTGTTCATTCGATTCCCTTTCCACACCCGGGGACCTGTGCAGCACAGGCAGTCACTGCCGGATGTCTCTTGTTTCGCCAGCCGGGTGCGCCCGGTGGCTCAGGGAATTATCAATGAGAGGTTAACCGCATTTCACAGCACCGTGCGCTTGCCGGTCATCCAGATGGATAGCCGCTCAAGCGGTGCCCGCAGGCTCCTCGCGGAAGCGCACCGCGTTGATCTTCCAGCCCGCCTCGCCCGGCTGCATCTGGTATTCCAGAACATGCGCGCGACCCTGCTGGTCACGGATCAGCACGGATTGCCAAAGCTGGCCATTGATCGTCTCGAGGCTCAGAAAGGTCACATCCTGAGGCCGCCATACCATCGGATAGCCCTGCCGGACCATCGTTCCGAAATTTTCCGGCGTGCGGAAAAGGCCCTGAATGGTCGGGCTGGCGAATTCGAAAGCGGCAGCGAAATCATCCGCCTTGAAGGCCTCGATCTGGCTGCTGATGACATCCCGTATCGCCGCCTCATCGGCACGGGCAGGCGCGGAAAGCACGAGGGTTGCCACAAGGATCAGAATGAAATGTCGCATAGCTCTCTCCCCCCAGTGGCGGAAGCTAGCACGCCGGGGCGACAGATCAATCCGATGGCACCTGCAGTGATTGCAGATAGGTCACAAGATCGACCACCGGGCGGCTGCTCAGTACCGGCTGGCCCGCCGGGGTCTTGACGGTCATGTCCTCGCCCTCGAAGAAATCGCCATAGACCGGCATCGGCGAGCCATGGCTCACCAGCGGGTCACGCCCGTCGATCCGCTTGATCACCCGGGCCAGCGGAAAGACCCCTGCATTGGCCTCGGTCAATCGCGTCAGATCCGTCGGCGGGACGACCAGTACCGGCTGCATGGAACCCCGCCCGTCGGCAGCTATCCCGTGACAGGCCGCGCAGTACCGCTCATAATCTGCCTTCCCGGCATCGACATCCTGCGCAAGCGCAGGAGATGCACAGACGATCGACGCGATGGCAAGTACCTGTTTCAACATGAGATATCCTCCGGTTCACTGGGTTTGTATGCTCACAAGATAGTCGTGCAACTGTCGCATCGCACGCGTCGTCGTGATCTCTGCGCCACCTTCATCGCTCCAGCGCACGGCCGGCCCTGTCAGGAGCGGGCCGAACTCCGGCATCACTTGCAGCGGATAGTCACCCGGATAGCCGTAGATCTTCTCGATCACTCGCGCTGTCGGGAAAATCCCGTCATTCCCGGCCGCAAGCCGTGTCAGATCCGGCGGGCCCACCGGCAGTT
>SLDH01000080.1 GCA_007125415.1 Roseovarius sp. | reverse complement strand
GCGTGTCATTCTCGGCGCTGCCCGTGATGATTTCGCCTGTCGGCTCGTCAAGCTGCTCGGGAAGGAAGATGCCGGTTTCGGACGGATCGAGAAGGCGTGCGATGTCGCTGCTGCCTTGCTGCATCCCATCGGGGTCATCCTCCGACCTATCGGATGAGGGACCCCAATCGTCTTCGTCCTTTGTCTCGGTATCGATGGCGTAGAAGGCCGTTGCGCCGACCGCCATGAGACTCACCAACCCAGCCAACAGCAACATCACCCAACCTCGCACAAGCAGAGGGACAAGTGAGCCATGCCTTGCCTGTTCGGTCAAACGAATCCGGAACAGAGGGTTAATGCCCCGTTATGCGAAGCGCGGTTAGACTCGTTCAGCCAGGACTTGGAGTATTTTGCATCTAATCAGGCTCAGCGGTTTCCCGGTTCCAGGGCATGCGACCGCCCGGGCGGGCTGAATCCCATCTGGTGCAAGATGCTATAGACACAGTCTGTTTCCCATTGGGCGACACATGTGCCGCCCGGGCCAAGAGACGACCCGGGCAAGCACCTTCTTCAATGGCAGTTCCGCGCTGATCCTGCCTGATCAGCCGAACATGTCGGAGGTGATCCCCGCATACCAGCCAAGCGACTCCTCATAGGTGGCCTTGCGCAGGTCCGCATCCTCGCCGGTTTGCGAAATGAAGCCATCCACCTCGGCGATCTTCTCCTCAGTCGGCTCATATGTGGCACCGACCTTCACACCGTCATTCGTTGCGATGAGCGACCAGCAGGTGTTGGAGTACCGCGCCGGGAAGACACGCGAATCGGTCAGCGCGCCGCGGACGGCATTGGCACAGACTTTCGCCTGACTGTTGGCCGAATAGCCCGATTTGGGCATGTCGCCCTGCTGGCTGGCATCGCCAAGCACATAGATATCCGCATCGGCGCGCGAGCTCATGTCGGCCGGGTTGACCGGAGCCCAATTGCCCTCCGTCACTCCCGCCAGTTCGGCGATACGCCCCGCCTTCTGAGCCGGGATGACATTGCAGACATCAACCTCTTCGATCATGCCGTCGATATCCACGGTCATCGCCGCCGGATCAACCGATACGTTTTCAGCCCCGAAATCCGGTCCGATCCGCTCAATCATCCCGGAGTAGTGCTTCAGCCAGCCTTCCTCGAACAAGGCCTGTTTGGAGAAGCCCGGCTTGGGGTCCACCAGCAGGATCTTCGCGGTCGGATTGTTCTGGGAAAGCGCATGGGCCACCATCGAGATCCGCTCGTATGGTCCGGGCGGACAGCGATAGGGGTTTGGGGGGGCGATCATGGCGAAAGTGCCGCCTTCGGGCATGGCCATGATCTGGGCCTTGAGCAGCTGCGCCTGCGTGCCGCCCTTGTAGGCATGGGGCATCACATCCTGATCTGCGATGCTCCATCCCGGCACGGAACCTTCCACGAAATCTATGCCGGGGCTCAGGATCAGCTTGTCGTAGGGCAGGCTGCTACCACCAGCCAGGGTGACGGTCTTTGCATCCCTGTCCACACCGATGGCCCAGTCATGCATGACATTGACACCGTAATTCGTGGCCAAACCGCCATAGCCATGGCCCAGATCATCGTAATTCTGAAAACCTCCGATATAGAGGTTGGAAAAGTAGCAGGTATAGTAGGTGCGGCTTGGCTCCACCAGCGTGACATGGATCGCGCCCTCGCTGTCGCGCGCGATATACCGCGCAGCCGTGGCACCGCCTGATCCGCCACCCACCACGACAACCCGCGGTCTGGCCTGACCGATCACAGGGGGTGCGCTGAGGCTTGCCGCCGCAGCGGCACCTGTTCCGATGAACATACGTCTGTTGAGTTTCATGGTATTCCTCCCTGGTTTTGTCTTAGCGGAGCGTGCTGAAATACGCGGCCAGCGCAGCAATCTCCTCGTTCGTCAGCCGACCAGCCATCATCTGCATGACGGGATTGGGCCTCACCTTGTTCTTATACTCATGCATCACGATAACAAAGGCTTCTTCCGGCCATCGGGTGATCGAGGGGATCCCATCGGCGCTACCGTCGGCCTTGTGACAGGTCAGACATTCGGTCGCAAGATACTCGCCGTATTCCGCATCGCCCTCTATGTCGAGAATGGCCGGGTCGAGATCATCAGCGACGGGCTGCGCCTTGGGTTGGGCTTCATGAGCATTGGCGGCGCTGTCGGAGTATTTCTGCAGATAGGCCAGCAGATTGACCCGATCCTCGGGATCGTGCATGCCGCGAAAGCTCATCCGCGTCCTGGAGACGAGCGCGCGCGGGTTTTCGATATATGCATCCAGCGTCTCGAAGGTCCAGACCAGACCATCCGTACCTGCGCGCTCCATCGAAGCGGAATAGCGGTATCCTTCATGCGCCGCCGCCCTGCAGCCAAAGATGCCGTTGAGATGCGGACCGACCCTGTCGCGGGCGTTGACCCCGACCTGATGGCAAGCGGAACAGACCGCATAAAGATCCTTACCGGCCTCCGCGTCTCCGGGCAGATCGGCTTTCGCCGCTCCCGTCGTGACGCCCGCCATCAATGCCAGCGCCCGCGTCGCCCCCCTTGTCAACCTCCTCCAAGCCATCGGTCAGTTCTGAAAGGTCGAGAGATATGCGATGATCGCATTGATATCCTCTTCCTTCCTCACGCCAGCGAACGTCATGCGATTACCCCTTATGAATTTTCCCGGCTCCTTCAGGAAGGCGGCAAGATTTTCCTCGGTCCAGACAAGGCCGTCTTCAGCTGCGGTTCTGATTGCACCAGAATAGCCAAAGCCGTCGATGGCGGCGGCGGGGTGGCCGACAATACCGTTCAGGATTGGGCCGACATGGTTTTTGGCCGTATCGCCCACCTGATGGCAGGCCTGACAGGCACGAAACGCGCTTTCGCCCGCAGCCACAAGCGCCGGATCGGGTGCAGCGGTCATCACAACCTCCGCAGCCTCTACTGCCGGCGCCTCGCCCATAATGGCTTCTTCCTGCTCATCGACAGGCGTGACATCAAGGACGAGCGCGCGCATGGTGATCTCGACGTTTTCCTTGCAATCCTCCATGCAAGGCTCCGTATTCCAGAAATGGGCTTCGGTTTCGAGACGATCATCCTCGATGAACCCATCCGCATTCGGCATTTCCACCTCGAGAAAATTCTCCCTTGTGAGAACGAAATCATCCTCCACCAGAAAGTTGGAGTAAAGGATGTAAGCGGTAATCGCATAAACCTCGTCCGGCGCGAGGCTTTGCGCATTGCCATAGGGCATGGAGCGGTTGATGTAATCCCAAAGCGTCGAGAGATGCGGCCAATACGAACCGGCCGTCTTGAGCGGTCTTGCATCGCCCAGGGTGCCTTCTCCCCCCGCCAGTGGCGGCCAGTTTCCGAGCCCTTCGGCAAAGTCCCCGTGGCAGGCCGCGCATTGCACGATGAAAAGATCCTCCCCGTCCATGACCGAGCCTGATCCGGGTGGCAAGCCGGTGCCGTCGGGGCTGACATCGAGATCCCAGGCGGCGATTTCCTCGGGCAAGGCTTCGCGACCCAGACCAAACTTCTCCGCAAGGGCAGGATGCGCCGCTAGCATCAGCACGAGTGCAGCGGTTGTCGCCTTAAGATACTTCGACATTTTCTGCCTCCCCGGTTTCGCGGACCCACCATGTCTGGATGCAATTGTTGTGATAGATCGAGTTTTCGCCGCGCACGTCACGCAGCTGCGCCTTGGTCGGCTGGACATAGCCGGTGTCATCCATCGCGCGACTCTGCAGCAGCATTTCCGAGCCGTCCCAGTGCGTATCGAGATAGAAGCGCGTCAGCGCCTTGTCTTCACCGGGTTTGGCAAGCCGCGCGGTCTGCCAGGAGATGCCACCATCGAGGGAGACATCGACACGAGTGATCGCTCCGCGCCCTGACCATGCCAGCCCGCTGATGACGAGAGCGCCCGGCCCGTGCGTGATGGGAGCTTGCGGGCTGGGCGAGGTGATCACGGACTTCGCATCCATCACCCATGTCCACTTGCGGCTGATACCATTCGCCAGCGTATCGGTATATTTGCTGGTCTCTTCGCGGCTTTCCACGGCATTGGACATCACCTCGATCCGGCGCAGCCACTTCACCCACATATTGCCCTCCCAGCCCGGCACGACAAGGCGGACAGGATAGCCATGCTCCTTGCGCAGCGCCTCGCCATTGGCCTTGAAGGCGACGAGCACATCGTCAAGCGCCTTGTCCATGGGGATAGAGCGCCCGTTCGACGAGGCATCCGCCCCTTCCACATAGACCCATTTGTCACTCAGATCACCGGCGGCGCCGAGCCCCGCTTCTTCCAGCAGTGTCCGCAGGGTCACGCCGGTATATTCCATGTTGTGGATCATGCCATGCGTGAACTGCGCGCCATTCAGTTGGGCGCCCTTCCATTCCATACCGGTATTGGCCGCGCATTCGCAGAAATAGACATGGTTCTCACGCGGAAAGCGCTCCAGATCGGCATAGGTGAAGACGAGAGGCGTATCGACCAGGCCGTTGATCATCAGCCGATAGTCCTTCTTGCGCAGGTCGATTGCGCCGGAATGGTGCCGCTCGAAGGCGCAGCCCTGTGGTGTGATGGTGCCATCGAGCGCATGAATCGGCGTGAAGTTGATCGAACTGTAGGTGTCGGCGGTGAGCCATTCGACATTTCGGCGAATGACGTCTCCCTCATGCTCGATGGGCAAACCATACGGTGCCGCATCTACCGGGTCTCCCAGGCCACTGGCCCAGGGCTGAACCTCGGTGATCAGCGGGTCGGGGCCAGCCGCCCGCGCCTGCCCTGCGGCAACCGCCCCGGCGGCCATGGCCGCACTACCCCGCAGGAACGCGCGGCGAGAGGTTTTTGTCTTGAAACTCTCTGACATCCGAGAGGCCTCCTTTTCGGTTATCCGTCAGGCGCCGATCACGTCGACGCTGGTATTGGGTTTCAGATCGATGGTGCCCCGGTTGCGGATATGGTTTTCCACCACATCCCATATCTGGGGGCCTTCCGTGCCTTCGTTGACGCTGGCCCACCCCGCCACCACATAGGACTTCGCCGGGTCGATCGCCTCGCCTGTCCGGAGCAGGGTCATGTCACTGATCCGGCTGCCCTGCGGCTGATTTATATCAACGCGATAGCCCATGCCGCCGACCCGCACCATATCGCCCCCCTGCTGGTAATAGGGGTCGGGATTGAAGATGTTGTCGGCAACGTCTTCGAGAACAATCTTCAGGAACTCACCGGTAAACTCAGTGCGATAGGCGCTGCCATAGCTCATCGAGGTGACGTTCCAGATATCTTCGCGGGTGATGGCATCGCCCGGGATCAGAGAGGGCCCCCAGCGCACGCCCGGTGACAGGGCGATATCCGCGTCCCGCTCGGAGATCAGCGCATCGCAAATGAGATCGTCCCATGTTCCATTGAAATTGCCGCGCCGGTAAAGCAGGCTATCCGTCCGGCCGATCACCTCGGTCAATTCGGTTTCGTATGGTGCACGCTCTGCCTCGATCAAAGCGGTCACCCGGCGATCTGGCTCGATCACATCGGAAAAGATCGGGATCAGCTTGTGCCGGAAGCCCATCATCCGCCCGTCGCGCACATCGAGATCCACGCGGCTGACGAATTTACCGTTCGATCCGCTCGCGATCAGCAGCGTCTCGCCAACCAGCACCGGCTCGGGCAGGGCATCATGCGTATGCCCCGTGAGGATCACGTCGATGCCCTTGACCCGGCTGGCCATCTTCTTGTCCACGTCAAAACCGTTATGGGAAAGACAGACCACCAGTTCGGCCCCCTGACCGCGTACCGCATCCACCATTTCCTGCATCCGCTCCTCGCGTATGCCGAAGGAGTATTCTGGGAACATCCAGCGTGGATTGGCGATGGGCGTATAGGGAAAGGCCTGCCCGATCACGGCGATCCTGACGCCACCCCGCTCGAAGAACCGGTAGTCCGCAAAATCCTCCGACGGCTCCATCCAGTCATTGTCGAAAATATTCTGGGCGAGCGTCGCGAAGGGAAGATCCGCCACGATCTCGCGCACCCGATCAGAGCCCAGCGTGAATTCCCAGTGAAACGTCATCGCGTCCGGCGCGAGCGCGTTCATGACATTGACGATATCCTGGCCCTGCGTGTGATAGCAGGTGTAGGAGCCGTGCCATGTGTCTCCGCCGTCCAGCAGCAGGGCATCAGGACGATCCGCGCGGATCGCGTTGATGACCGTGGCCACGCGATCCAGCCCGCCAACCCGGCCATAGGCCCTCGCCAATGCGCTGAAATCATCATGGGTCAGGGCATAGTGGCTTGGGCTGCCGTCCTCGATACCATAGAGCCTGCGAAACTCGGCCCCGGTGATATGCGGCACCTCGCCCCGGTTCTCACCGACGCCGATATTCACACTAGGCTCACGAAAATAGATCGGTTTGAGTTGGGCATGTATGTCGGTGATGTGGATCAGCGAGACGTTCCCGAAGGTATCGAATTGCAAAAGCTGGTCCTGTGTCAGCGCCTGCTGTGCTGCAAGCCGGCCCCACTCGCCATAGGATGACGCGCCGAGAATGGCCGATGCGGCCATGCTGGTCTGAAGAAAGTCGCGGCGCGAGATCATGGAGTTCCTCTTTTACATGCCGTTTGTTGAATGTTT
>SLDH01000062.1 GCA_007125415.1 Roseovarius sp. | reverse complement strand
GATTGCACGGTCCAGCGCCGCAACCAGAAGGTCGTCGAGCGGGCGCCCGCCCCCTACCTGACCGACGCGCAACGCGAGGAAATCTGCGCGCTGGGCTACAAGATCTGCAAGCATGTGAATTACGAATGCGCGGGCACGGTCGAGTTCCTGATGGATATGGACAGTGACCGGTTCTATTTCATCGAGGTCAATCCGCGCGTGCAGGTGGAACATACCGTCACCGAAGAGGTGACGGGCATCGACATCGTGCAGGCACAGATCATGATCGCCGAGGGCAAGACGCTGGAGCAGGCCACGCGCAAGGCCAGCCAGGCGGAGGTGACCCTCAACGGCCATGCGCTGCAGACCCGGATCACTACCGAGGATCCGCAGAACAACTTCATCCCCGATTATGGCCGCATCACCGCCTTCCGCGAAGCCACGGGCATGGGCATCCGCCTCGATGGGGGCACCGCCTATTCGGGCGGGGTCATCACGCGATATTATGACAGCCTTCTTGTCAAGATCACCGCCCATGCGCAAACCCCGGCAGGTGCCATCGCCCGGATGGACAGGGCGCTGCGCGAGTTCCGCATCCGGGGGGTGAGCACCAATATCGCCTTTGTGGAGAACCTGCTCAAGCATCCCACGTTTCTCAGCAACGAATACACCACCAAGTTCATCGACACGACGCCCGATCTCTTTCAGTTCATCAAGCGGCGCGACCGGGGCACCAAGGTGCTCACCTATATCGCCGACATCACCGTGAACGGCCATCCCGAGACCAGCGGCAAGCCCAAGCCGCCCGCTGATCTGAAACTGCCGCGCCCGCCGCGCACCACGCTCGAGCCGCCCCCGCCGGGCTCGAAGACCCTGCTGGAGGAGAAGGGAGCCAAGGCGGTGGCCGACTGGATGCTGGCGCAGGACCGGCTCCTGCTGACCGACACCACCATGCGCGATGCGCATCAGTCGCTTCTGGCCACACGCATGCGTTCGTTCGACATGATCCGCGTGGCCCCGGCCTATGCGCAGATGCTGCCGCAGATCTTCTCGATGGAGTGCTGGGGCGGCGCGACCTTCGATGTGGCCTACCGCTTCTTGCAGGAATGCCCCTGGCAGCGCCTGCGCGAACTGCGCGCAAAGATGCCCAACCTGCTCACGCAGATGCTGCTGCGCGCCTCCAACGGGGTGGGCTACACCAATTACCCCGACAATGTGGTGCGCGAATTCGTCCGCCAGGCAGCTGTCACCGGCATTGATGTCTTTCGTGTCTTCGACAGCCTCAACTGGGTCGAGAACATGCGTGTGGCCATGGATGCCGTGATCGAGACCGGCCGCATCTGCGAAGGCACGATCTGCTATACGGGCGATATCCTCGACCCCGATCGCGCCAAATATGACCTGAAATACTATGTCGCCATGGCGCGCGAGCTGGAGGATGCGGGCGCGCATGTGCTGGGCCTGAAGGATATGGCCGGGCTTCTCAAGCCGGCCGCGGCGCGCGTGCTCGTGAAGGCGCTGAAGGATGAATTGACCATCCCGGTGCATTTTCACACCCATGACACCTCGGGGGCGGCCTCGGCGAGCATTCTGGCAGCGGCCGAGGCGGGCGTGGATGCGGCGGACGCGGCGATGGATGCCTTTTCGGGCAATACCTCGCAGGCCACGCTGGGAACGATCGTCTCGGCACTCAGCAACACCGAGCGCGATACCGGCCTCGACATGGGGGCGATCCGGCAGATCTCGGATTACTGGGAGGAAGTTCGCGCCCATTACTGCGCATTCGAGACAGGCATGCAGTCTCCCTCATCGGAGGTTTATCTGCACGAGATGCCCGGCGGGCAATTCACCAATCTCAAGGCGCAGGCCGCCTCGCTGGGGCTGGAGGAAAAATGGCCCGAGATCGCCCGCACCTACCGGGACGTGAACCAGATGTTCGGCGATATCGTGAAGGTGACGCCCTCGTCGAAAGTGGTGGGCGACATGGCGCTGATGATGGTGAGCCAGGGCCTGACCCGCGCCGATGTGGAAGACCCCGAGACCGATGTCGCCTTTCCCGACAGCGTGGTGGACATGATGCGCGGCAATCTGGGCCAGCCACCCGGCGGTTTTCCCGAAAAGATCATGGCCAAGGTGCTCAAGGGCGAGAGCCCCAATACCGAGCGCCCGGGCAAGCATCTCGATCCCGTGGACCTCGAAGCGACCCGCGCGGCCGTTTCCGAAGAGCTGGAAGGCATGACCGTCGATGACGAGGATCTGAGCGGATATCTGATGTATCCCAAGGTTTTTCTCGATTATCGCGGGCGCAACCGCACATACGGGCCGGTGCGTACCCTGCCCACACGCACCTTCTTCTACGGAATGGAACCCGGCGAGGAGATCAGTGTCGAGATCGACCCCGGCAAGACACTCGAGATCCTGCTGCAGGCGGTGGGCGAGACGCAGGACGATGGCGAGGTGCGTGTCTTTTTCGAACTGAACGGTCAGCCCCGGGTGATCCGCGTGCCCAACCGGCTGGTGAAATCCCAGACCGCGCAACGGCCCAAGGCCGAGCCGGGGAATGCCGATCACATCGGCGCGCCCATGCCCGGGGTGGTCGCATCGGTTGCCGTGTCGGTCGGACAGTCGGTCAAGGCCGACGATCTGCTGCTGACCATCGAGGCAATGAAGATGGAGACCGGCATCTATGCCGAGCGGGACGCCACGGTGAAGGCCGTGCATGTGCAGCCCGGCGGGCAGATCGACGCCAAGGATCTGTTGATCGAACTGGAGTGAAGAGATGCGCGATCACCGATGATGGCGGTTTCGGATCGCATGCGATCCGACCAACCCCGTAAAATACTTGCGCATTTTCCGGAGTTGCTATGGGTATTTTTGCCAAGAAGAAGATGGGGACGCGTTGGATCCGGCGGCGCAGGGCGGATGCCGCCGGAAGTTTCTTGCGATGCCGCAAATTTAGGGCTTGCAGGATCAGCACGGAATTTATATCCCACCACCTACCCAGGGAAGCGGGTGTAGCTCAGGGGTAGAGCGTTACCTTGCCAAGGTAAATGTCGTGAGTTCGAATCTCATCACCCGCTCCAATCTTTCCAACGGTCCTACTTTTGATGGCAACCGTCTGCTTGGCGAGGCGACGCGGGGAAGCTATAAGCCCTGCAGACCCGATGAGGATTGATGCCCATGCGCAAAGCCCGGATCAGCCGCAAGACCAATGAGACAGATATCAGCGTCGAGCTCGATCTCGACGGAACGGGGCAGTATGACAACCACACGGGTGTGGCGTTTTTCGATCACATGCTGGATCAGCTTGCACGCCACGCACTGATCGATCTTTGCATCCGTTGTGACGGCGACACCCATATCGACGATCATCACAGTGTCGAGGATGTGGGCATCGCCCTGGGGCAGGCGCTGGCCGAGGCGCTGGGCGACAAGGCCGGCATCCGGCGCTATGGCGCGTGCCTGCTGCCGATGGATGACGCGCTGGTGCGCGCGGCGCTCGATCTGTCGGGGCGCCCCTTTCTGGTGTTCAATGTCGGTTTCGAGACGGCGAAGATCGGCACATTCGATACCGAGCTTGTGCGCGAATTCTTCCAGGCCTTTACGACCCATGGCGGGATCACGTTGCATCTGGACCGGCTGAGCGGCTTCAACAGCCATCACATCGCCGAAGCCGCGTTCAAGGCGGTGGCGCGCAGCTTGCGCGAGGCAACCGGGACGGATCCGCGCCGGGCGGATGCCATCCCCTCCACGAAAGGCAGCCTCTGAGCGCGCGAGGCAGTTTTGCGAAGGGAGACCGCCCATGACCACCGTCATCGTCGATTACGGGTCGGGAAATCTGCATTCCGCCGAGAAGGCGTTTCAGCGCATGGCCGCCGATGCAGGCACGGGCACGGTGATCGTCACCTCCGAGCCTGATGTGATCGCCCGGGCCGAGCGGGTTGTGCTGCCGGGCGATGGGGCTTTCCCGGCCTGCCGAAAAGAGCTTTTCGACCATCGCGGGGTGTTCGAGGCGATGGAAAGCGCCGTCATCGCCAGCGGACGGCCCTTCATGGGCATCTGCATCGGCATGCAGATGATGGCAAGCGAGGGGCTCGAATATGAGCCGACACCGGGCTTTGACTGGATACCGGGCGTTGTCGGGCCCATCACCCCCGATGATTCAGCGCTGAAGGTGCCGCATATGGGCTGGAACGATCTGGTGATCGACCGGGCGCACCCGGTGCTTGAGGGGGTGGAGACGGGCCAGCACGCCTATTTCGTGCATTCCTTTCACATGGAAGTGGCCGAGCCTGCGCATCGTCTGGCCCATGCGGACTATGGCGGCGCCATCACTGCCATCGTGGGGCGGGACAACCTGATCGGCACGCAGTTTCACCCCGAAAAGAGCCAGACCACCGGCTTGCGGATCATCGCGAATTTTCTGCGCTGGACGCCCTGAACTACCGCACGCGGCGCCAGTCCTGGCTCATGCAGATGGGGCCGAAACACCCGCCGACCTTCATCTTGTTGCCATCCAGCGTTATCTGGCCCGGATATTCGCGGTTATGGGCCGGCACGAAGGCGCGCCCTTCATACTCGCCGCCACCCACGGGCTTCATGCCCCAAAACACCCGCTTACCGATATTGGGATGCAGGATGGCGTTGCCATCCCGGTTGAAGGTCTTGACAATCTCGCCGCAGATCGCATCGCCGCATCTTGTCACCTCGACATGGGCCACCTGCCCGCGATTGTCGGCCTCCGTAAGCCACAAGCCTTCGGCCGGATCCGCCAGCGCCGGGGCGCCAAGCCCGATGGCCAGAATGAGGGGGACTGCTGCTGCTCTCATTGCGCTCTCCATATTGACGGTTGTCAAGATAAGATGCCGCACGGCCTGCTGCAACCGAGGGCAGGCAGGGTTGCGATCCCGCGGCGATGATCCGCCGCGCAAGAGGCACGCACCGCTCAGTTCGCCCGCCCCCAGCTCTGGCTGCGGCAGATCCCCAGCACGCAGCCCGACACCTTCAGCACGTCGCCTCTCAGAGACATTCTGGAATTGTAGGTCCTGTCGCGATCAGGGGCCCAGATCTTGCCGCCGCCATACTGACCGCCTCCCTGCGCCGCCATGTCCCAGATCATCCGCCTGCCGGTATTGGGACTGTCGATGCTGTTGCCGGCGGCGTCGAACGCCTGACCGAGGACACCGCAGATCCGATCGCCGCAGGCGCCGATCTCGACAAGCGCGAAATTGCCCTCGTCGCCGGGCTCGGTTTGCCAGGTGCCGAATACCGGGTCCGCCATTGCGGTGCCTGCACCAAGCAGCATGGCGGCTGTTGCGATTGCCGGTTTCCTCATGATCATTCTCCTCCCCGATCGGGCTTGCAGTCTTGGACAGAGAGGTCAGCCGATCAAGTCTGACGTCGGGTCGCGTTGCAAATCCTGCGGCTGCATGGCAATGCACATTGACCGAAAGCCAAAGGAGCGCCCGGATGATCCTCTACCCCGCCATTGACCTCAAGGACGATCAGGCCGTGCGGCTGATCCATGGCGACATGAACCGCGCGACGGTCTTCAACGATGATCCGGCAGCGCAGGCAATGGCCTTCGTCGAGGCGGGGTGCGACTGGTTGCATCTGGTGGATCTCAACGGGGCCTTTGCCGGTGCGCCGGTGAATGCTGCCCCGGTGGAGGCCATCCTCGCTCGCACGAGGACCCCGGCGCAGCTGGGCGGCGGCATTCGCGACATGGCCACGATCGAGCGCTGGCTCGGCAAGGGCCTCGCCCGGGTCATCCTCGGCACGGTAGCGGTTGAAAACCCCGCGCTGGTGCGCGAGGCGGCGCGCAGCTTTCCCGGGCAGATCGCAGTGGGGGTCGATGCCCGGGGCGGGCGTGTCGCCACCAAGGGCTGGGCGGAGGAGACGGAGGTCGATGCCACGGATCTCGCACGCTCGTTCGAGGATGCAGGTGTGGCGGCGATCATCTATACCGATATCAACCGCGATGGCGCGATGCAGGGCCCCAATATCGAGGCCACGGCCGCGCTGGCCCGGGCGGTCAGCATCCCGGTCATCGCCAGCGGCGGGGTCAGTTCCCTCGATGATCTGCGGGCGCTCAAATCCTGCGGGGCGCCGCTTGACGGGGTGATCTCCGGCCGGGCGCTCTATGACGGCGCGATCGACCTGCGCGCGGCGCTCGCTCTGATGAAAGGCTGAACATGCAGAACGCGAGCAACCACAGAAGAGCGCGCCCATGATGCTGATCATCATCGCCGGGCTGCTGGCCGGGTTCTGGCTCTTTTGTCGCGCACCCTATGCGCGGCACCTGCTCGGCGTGGCGGCGCTACTGGCCCTTGTGGGAGGCACGGCCTTTTTCTGGGCCGGCGGGCAGCTGGCGCGCGCGGGCTGCGAGGGGGCGGTTCTGGCGGGGCTCACCTGCCCCGATCCGGACCTGCTCACCCGGCTGGCCATGACACATCTTTCTTTCGGAGCCATGGCACTGACGGCGGGTGCCATCGTCGCGCCAGCGGCAATGATCGTGGCCCTCTGGCTGGAAATCCGGCATCGGCGCGCGCAGAGCCGCGAGTAGCAGGCTGCTGAAAAAAATGCCTCACTTCCCCCTCGAAGCGCGTTGAGGCGAAAACCTGTTCCGCGCCGCGTCGGCACCAAGGACTCGCCCGGGCGACCAG
>SLDH01000068.1 GCA_007125415.1 Roseovarius sp. | reverse complement strand
TGGTATGGCAACGAGAGCGTGGGCGGCAGGTGTTTGATCTTGGCCACCCGTCCGGCCCGTGCGAGATTGACATCATGCTGGAATGGCCAGGCGGGCAGCAATTCGATTCCGATCCTGTCGGCGATGAAATATTCGACCGTGAGGGTCGGGCGCAGGTTGCCATCGACATCGATCCGGCCGGCGTTCGTGTTGGATTTCTTCGTCGGTTCGACCCAGCCAAGTCCGAGACCGATGGTCAGGTCACCCCGCTCCTGCGCGAGAGCAGGGGCGGACAAGGCCGCGATGGCGGTGGTCAGGGTGAGTGTGAGCGCTGTGAGTGTCTTTTTCATTTCTGTCTTCCTCGTATCGATGAGCAAAGTATATGCCGCGGTGCAGCGCGGCGCCTTGACCGAGGTCAAATGCCAAGGAAAGCGCAGGCGGTGCCTTTCTGCCGGCTGCTGGTGCCCGTGGCCGGCCGTGGATGGGTATTTGGGCCAAGAAGAAGAGAGAGGTGATCGCGGCGCGGGCGCATCCTGATGGTCATGCCGCTTGCGGGGTGATATGCGGGGCGGGGCAGGTGATGGCTGCGCGGGATTCGGCTTTTCCTGCGACATGGGGGCTGTCGGCGCGCAATTGTGTGGCCGGAATCAGTGGGCAGATGGGTTTGGACCTGGTGGTCATCCGGCTGGTGGATGCCTCCGAGGCAGGGGGAGAAGAATGGTGCGACTGACGGGCTATGAATACAGCGTCTATACCCGTGCGGTTCGAATGGCCCTGGTGGCGCGCGGGCTGGCGCATGACTATCGCGAGGCCGATCCGTTCGACGCCGTGCAAGCGCATGCCTTGCGGGATTTGCATCCTTTCGGACGGGTGCCTGTGCTGGAAGATGGCGGATTCCGTCTGTGGGAGACGCAGGCGATACTCGATTATGTCTCCGGGCAGGGTGCGGGGGAGGCGCTGGTGCCGCGCGATGTCAGGGCGCGGGCGCGGATGCGGCAGGTGATGGGAATCGCCGACAGCTACATTTACTGGCCACTGGTGCGCCAGGCGGTCTCGCATGCCATCTTCCTGTCAGCGCGGGATGCCGATACGGAGCGTGCCATGACCATCATCGCAGCAGGCCTTTCGGAGGCCCCCCGGGTGATGGACGCGCTCGATGAGATCGCGGGGGAAGGGCTGGTTCTGGTGCCCGGCGGCCTGACGCTGGCGGATTGTCTGCTCTGGCCGATGCTGGACTATGTCCGGATGATCCCCGAGGGCCGCGAGGTGATGGACGCACGCGAGGCGCTGTCGCGCTGGGCCGAAGCCATGGAGACGACGCCTGCCGTGCGCGCCACGAGGCCTGATCTGTCGCAGCTGGAAAGGTCTGCCCGGTGATCACCTTGCATCATGTGGCGTTCTCACGCTCGTTCCGTATCCTGTGGCTGCTCGAGGAGCTGGCGCTTCCCTTTGAGGTCAAGGCCTATTCGATCCGCGACGGCAGCCTGCGCGATCCGGCATTCCTGAAACTCTCTCCGGCGGGGCGTGTTCCGGCGCTGGAAATGGAGGGGCAGGTTCTGTTCGAAAGCGCGGCGATCACGCAGATCCTGTGCGAGCGTGCGGGCGACAGCCTTGCCCCCGCGCTTGCCCCTGCGCCCGGCGATCAGGAGCGCGCGCGATATCTCGAGGCGCTGGGCTATGCCGAGACCATGGCCGGCCTGATCGAGCAGTTGAACATACAGCATGTGTTCCTGCGCGATCCGGCGCAGGCCTCTCCCGTGGTGATCAAGCTGATCACGGCGCGTCTGGCGGCAAGCCTGCGTGGTCTGGAAGCGATTCTCGAGCATGATTTCATCCTGCCCTCGGGATTTTCCGCGGCCGATACGATGATGGGGTTCAACCTCTTTGCCGCACCCTATTTCGTGGCGCTTGACCCGTTTCCCCGCGTCCGGGCCTATCGCGCCCGGCTGGAGGCGCGCCCGGGTTTTCGGCGTGCCCGGAAGCGTGACGGGCCACAGGAATTCTACAGCCGGGATTTCTACCCGATACCGGAGGGTTAGGCCGCGGGCGGCCCTTTCTGCGCTGCAGCACCATTGCTTTGCGTCGGGGCGGGGAATATGTCATGTTTGGTTGACCCTGTGATGGGGCAGGGGTAAACCCGAAGCGACGTTGAAAACAGCCACCCCGCCTGCGCAGCGCCGTGCGTATGAAAGGAGCCGTCTTTTGGATGAGATGCTGAGGGAATATCTTCCCATTCTCGTGTTTCTGGCCGTTGCGATAGGCCTTGGTCTCATTCTGATCCTGGCCGCTGTTGTTCTGGCCGTTCGCAACCCCGATCCCGAAAAGGTGAGTGCTTATGAATGCGGCTTCAACGCGTTCGACGACGCGCGCATGAAGTTCGATGTGCGCTTCTATCTCGTGGCGATTCTCTTCATCATTTTCGATCTCGAAATCGCACTGCTTTTCCCTTGGGCGGTGGCGTTTCAGGACCTGTCGATGACCGCATTCTGGTCGATGATGGTCTTTCTGGCCGTGCTGACCGCCGGGTTTGCCTATGAGTGGAAGAAGGGAGCGATGGAATGGGAGTAGCAGTGGGTGCCAATGCTGCCGGTGTGGACCGTGAAGTGGCCACGCAGGATCTGAACCGCGAGCTGCAGGACAAGGGCTTTCTGGTAACCTCCACGGAAGACATAATCAACTGGGCGCGCACGGGCAGTTTGCACTGGATGACCTTTGGTCTGGCATGTTGCGCGGTGGAAATGATGCATAGTTCCATGCCGCGCTATGATCTCGAGCGCTTTGGCACCGCGCCGCGCGCGAGCCCGCGACAGTCCGATCTGATGATCGTCGCCGGCACACTGACCAACAAGATGGCGCCCGCGCTGCGCAAGGTCTATGACCAGATGCCCGAGCCGCGCTATGTCATCTCGATGGGCTCATGCGCCAATGGCGGTGGCTATTATCACTACAGCTATTCGGTTGTGCGCGGGTGCGACCGGATCGTGCCGGTGGATGTCTATGTGCCCGGCTGTCCGCCCACGGCGGAGGCACTGGTCTATGGGATCATGCAATTGCAGCGCAAGATCAGGCGGACAGGAACGATCGTGCGCTGAGATATCGGGGCGATGTCGATGGCGACCACGATGCATCGGCGGGAAAGGACGGAAGATCATGAGTGACGCGCTGGACGAACTGGGCACACATATCGAGATGAAGCGTCCGGATTGCGTTCTCGACTGGGACGTGACCCATGATGAGTTGAACATGCGGGTGACGCTGGCCAATATCCGGCCCTTTACCGAGTTTCTCAAGGTTGATCCGAATTGCAGGTTCTCGAGCCTCGTTGACATCACCGCGGTGGATTACCCGGAAAGGGCGAAGCGGTTCGATTTGGTCTATCATTTCCTGTCGATGTATCGGAACCACCGCATCCGCGTGCGGGTGAGTGTGCGCGAGGAGGACATGGTGCCGTCCATCACCGAGGCGTTTCCGGCCGCCAACTGGTTCGAGCGGGAGGTGTTCGACATGTTCGGCATTCTCTTCTCGGGTCATCCGGATCTGCGCCGTATCCTTACCGATTACGGCTTTCGCGGGTACCCGCTGCGCAAGGACTTCCCGACCACGGGCTACACGGAGGTGCGGTATGACGAGGTGCAAAAGCGGGTGGTCTATGAGCCGGTGAACCTCGTGCAGGAGTATCGGCAGTTCGATTTCATGTCGCCATGGGAAGGCGCACAATATGTTCTGCCCGGTGACGAGAAGACGGAAGGTGCAAAGTGATGGACGGCTCCAAGTTTGACGACGCCCAGACCGGCGAGCAGAAGATCCGCAACTTCAACATCAATTTCGGGCCGCAACATCCTGCGGCGCATGGTGTTCTGAGGCTTGTGCTGGAGCTTGACGGCGAGATTGTGGAGCGCTGCGATCCGCATATCGGCCTGCTGCATCGCGGCACCGAAAAGCTCATGGAGAGCCGCACCTATCTGCAGAACCTGCCCTATTTCGACCGGCTGGACTATGTGGCGCCGATGAACCAGGAGCATGCCTGGTGCCTTGCCATCGAAAAGCTGACTGGGGTCGAGGTGCCGCGCCGGGGCAGCCTCATCCGCGTGCTCTACTCGGAGATCGGCCGTATCCTGAACCATCTGCTCAACGTGACCACCCAGGCGATGGATGTGGGCGCGCTCACGCCGCCGCTCTGGGGCTTCGAGGAGCGTGAGAAACTGATGGTCTTTTATGAGCGCGCCTGTGGTGCACGCCTGCATGCCGCCTATTTCCGGCCCGGCGGGGTGCATCAGGACCTGCCGGATGATCTCATCGACGATATCGAGACCTGGGCGCATGAGTTTCCGCGCGTCATCAAGGATCTTGACGATCTGCTTACGGAGAATCGCATCTTCAAGCAGCGCAATGCCGATATCGGCGTGGTGACCGAGCAGGATATTCTCGATTGGGGTTTTTCCGGCGTGATGGTGCGCGGATCGGGGCTGGCCTGGGATTTGCGCCGCGCGCAGCCCTATGAGTGCTACAACGAATTCGAGTTCGACATCCCCGTGGGCAAGAATGGCGATTGCTATGACCGCTATCTGTGCCGGATGGAAGAGATGCGCCAGAGCCTGCGGATCATCCATCAATGTGTCGAGAAACTGCGCGCGCCCGAAGGTCAGGGCGACGTCATTGCGCGCGGCAAGATCACCCCGCCCAAACGGGCGGAGATGAAGACGTCGATGGAGGCATTGATCCATCACTTCAAGCTCTACACGGAAGGGTTTCATGTGCCGGCGGGCGAGGTTTATGCCTGCGTCGAGGCCCCCAAGGGCGAGTTTGGCGTCTATCTGGTGGCGGATGGCACAAACCGCCCCTACCGGGCCAAGATCCGCGCGCCGGGATACCTGCACCTGCAGGCCATGGATTATGTGGCGGGAGGCCATCAACTGGCTGATGTGGCGGCAATTATCGGAACGATGGACGTTGTTTTCGGGGAGATCGACCGGTGATCAAGCATGAAGTCCGGGGTGCGGCCCCGGAAGAGACAGCCGCTCTGTGCGGGCCACTGTGTTCCTGGCGTGATTTTGCGGCCGGGGTGGCAGGATGAGGGCGATATGGATCGGATCGGGCGCGGTTCTGTTGGCGCTGGCGGCCTGCGATGTGCCGCCCGAGGGAACCACGCCGGAAGACATCGCCCGATTTGAGGCCGCTGCCGCAACGATCGGTTGCGACATGGTGACCGAGGCCGATTATCTGCCGGTGGAATTACAGGCCGGCATGACGCGCGAGCAGTCGCAGGACATCGTCGGTTTCCTTTTGCGGACCGATCGGGCGGTGCGGCTCGAGGGTGGCGGGGCCCGGATCACTTCCGGGCCCTGCGCGCCCACGGCCTGAACAGGCCGATTTCACCGGTCGGGCAGGCGCCTGATCGCCAGACAGGAAAGACGGTAGCTTCACCATGCTTCGCAGACTACACGCCAACCAGCCAGAAAGCTTCGCCTTCACCCCTGCCAATCAGGCCTGGGCCGAGGCGCAGATCACCAAATACCCCGAAGGCAGACAGGCCAGCGCGATCATCCCCCTTCTGTGGCGCGCGCAGGAACAGGAGGGCTGGCTGACCCGTCCCGCAATCGAGGTCGTGGCGGAAATGCTGGACATGGCGTATATCCGTGCGCTGGAGGTGGCCAGCTTCTACTTCATGTTCCAGTTGCAGCCCGTTGGAAGTGTTGCACATATCCAGATTTGCGGCACGACACCCTGCATGCTCTGCGGGTCCGAGGATCTGGTGGCGGTGTGCCGTGACAAGATTGCCGCGCGCCCCCATCAACTGAGTGCCGATGGCAAGCTGAGCTGGGAAGAGGTGGAATGCCTCGGGGCCTGTGCCAATGCGCCGATGGCGCAGATCGGCAAGGATTATTACGAGGACCTGACGGCGGAGAGTCTTGGCAGGCTGCTCGATGACATCTCGGCGGGCCGCGTGCCCGCGCCGGGGCCGCAGAACGGCCGTTTCGCCTCGGAGCCGAAATCGGGTCTGACCAGCCTCACGGCGGGTGAGGAGAAGCGGTTGCCGCAAAATGCCAGCGTGCAACTTGCCACGGATCTCGGAGAAACTCTCAAGCGCATCGACGGTTCGGAAACGCCGCTGTCGGCACCCTGGCAAACCTATGGGGCCAATCATCAGCCCTCCGATCCGGAAGCGCAGGCCGGCACGCCCCCTGAAGAGGCCGTCGAGACAGCGCCGAGCACGCAACCACCGGACAAATCCGACTCGAAGGCCAAGCCCGAAAGCCCATCCACCGCGCCGCCGATGGCCGACACGGGCATGAGCGCCGGGATCAGGGAGCCCGAACTTCTGGCGGCGGCGCGGCCTGAGGGCCGGGATGATCTCAAGCGGATCAAGGGAGTCGGGCCCAAGCTCGAGCAGGAGTTGAATGAAAAGGGCGTTTACCACTATGATCAGATCGCCGGATGGTCTGATGCCGAGGTGGCCTGGGCCGATCAGCATCTCGTACGTTTCAAGGGGCGGGTCAGCCGGGACGAATGGGTGGCGCAAGCGAAGATACTCGCCGGCGGCGGGGAGACGAAGTTTTCACGGAAATTTACTGACAACGCAGAGTGAAAGAGGATTCGGGAGTGACAGGGCATGAATGAATGGACGAAGTTCAATAACTGCACGATTTTCTGGTGGGTCGCGGGTTTCGCACTCGGTCTTGGAACATATGCGGCCCTGTCGGGTTTCTTT
>SLDH01000175.1 GCA_007125415.1 Roseovarius sp. | reverse complement strand
TCAGGCGCACATGATGTTCGGGGAGGCGATTCTGATCGATTGCCACTCCATGCCGCATGAGGCGATGGATTCGGTCGCGCGCTTGGGCGCGCGCCGTCCCGAGGTTGTGATCGGGGATCGTTTCGGATCATCCGCCAGCGCCGAGATTGTTGAGAGGGTCGAGGCGGCTTTTGCCAGCGCGGGCCTTGTCGTTGTCCGCAACACGCCCTTTGCGGGAGCCTTCATCGCACAGCACTACGGGCGGCCGGCCAGCGGGCGGCATGCGCTGCAGATCGAGATTGACCGCTCGCTCTACATGAATGAACATCTGATCCGCCCCAATGGCAATTTCGAGGCGTTGCGTAGCCTCTTGCGCAGGGTGATTGCCGATGTCGCCGATATCGGGCGCGCCCCGCGCCAGAGAATGGCGGCGGAGTAGCCCCGAAGAGATGCAGCGTATCAGCGGCGCAGGGCGCGGCCCTTGCGGATCGCTTCCGGGCCGAAACGCTGGCGGATCTGGTCGGTTGCGCGTTCGGCCTTGCTCCGACGCACCGCGTCGGGATCGAGCAGATCGCCCGAGCGGTCGGCTTCCGCCTCCGGCAGCAGGTCCGACAGGCCCACGCCGATCAGGCGATAGGCGCAATCGCATGTCACCTGATCCAACAGCCCGCGGGCGGTGCGGTAAATGGTATCGGCAAGTTGTGTGGGATCGCGCAGGGAAAGCCGCCGGGTGATCTGCGAGTGATCCGCGCGCTTGAGCTTGAGCGTCACGACGCGGCCCGCGAGATGCTTCGCCTTGCAGCGGTCTGACACCTTCTCCGAGAGGCGCCAGATATGGCCGTCGAGCAGGTCGATATTGCCGGTATCCTCGCCGAAGGTGGTTTCATTGGAAATGGATTTGACCGGGGCATGGGCCGAGACGCGCCGCCGGTCCTGCCCGCGCGCAAGATGCCACAGCCGCTCACCCATGCTGCCGAATCTTGCGTGCAGCGCCGCGCGATCCCAGCGCAGCAGGTCGGCAAAGGTTCGGATACCGGCCTTTTCCAGGGCCGTGCGCGTGGCCTGTCCGACACCCCAGATCAGCGAGACCGGCTGACCCTGCAGAAAATCGGCTGTCTCTGCCCGCCCGATCACCGAAAAGCCGCGCGGCTTTTCCAGATCCGAGGCGACCTTGGCCAGAAACTTGTTGTGGCTCAGGCCGATCGAGCCAGTCACCCCAAGCTCTTCGCGCATCCGTTTGGTCAGCCGGGCCAGCATGATGGCCGGCGGAGCACCGTGCAGCCGTTCCGTGCCTGCAAGGTCGAGAAACGCCTCATCCAGCGAAAGCGGCTCGATGGCGGGTGTAAGTTCCTCCATCATCGCCCTGATCTGTCGCGACACCGCCACATAGACATCCATGCGCGGACGCACGATCACCGCATCGGGGCAAAGCTTGAGCGCCTGAAACATCGGCATGGCCGAGCGCACGCCCCTGATCCGCGCAATGTAGCAGGCGGTGGAGACGACACCGCGCCGCCCGCCGCCAATGATCACCGGCTTGTCGGCCAGATCCGGATTGTCGCGCTTTTCCACGCTGGCATAGAAGGCATCGCAATCCATATGCGCGATCGCAAGTTCGAAAAGCTCGGGATGGGCGGCGATGCGCGGGCTGCCGCAGGCGGGGCAGCGCGGCACCACCTCGAAGCGGGTCAGACAATCACGGCAGAAGGCGGACATGGCATTCTCCGAGAAAGCCCCTATGTTATTTGGGGTTAGGAGGAAAGCATTGTTGAGTGCGAAGAAAGTATACGTGATGGGCCAGTCGGGTGACAAGGAATTCGAAGGTGCGAAGCTCGCGCTCTTCATCGATGGGCTGTTGCTGGTGATCCGCCGGGATGATCGCCCCGGCCTGCCCTGGCCTGGTTATCTGGATCTGCCGGGCGGTGGCAAGGAACCGGGTGAGACACCCGAACTCTGCGTGTTGCGCGAAACCCACGAAGAAGTGGGCTTGCGGCTCGCTGCGGATCAACTCATCTGGCGGCGCTACTATCCTGACGATCCGACACCGGCCTGGTTTTTTGCGGCGCATCTGCCCGGCTCGGCACAAGATGATATCCGCTTCGGCTCGGAGGGGCAGGGCTGGGCGCTCATGCCACCGGAAGATTTTGTGGCCCATGACGAAGCGGTGCCGCATTTCCGCCTGCGGGTGCAGGACTATCTGACGGGTCGCACCTGAACGCCCGCCAGTTCCGCGAGAATCCCCTCAGCCGCACCCTTCGGGTCATCCGCTGCCCAGATCGGGCGGCCGACCACGATATGATCCGCCCCATCGGCAATGGCCTGCGCCGGCGTGCTGACCCGCTTCTGATCTCCCTTCGCCGCGCCTGAGGGGCGCACGCCGGGGGTGACGATGATCTTGCCGCTCGCCTCGGGCAAGGCGCGGATGAGGGCCGCCTCCTGCGGCGAGGCGATCACACCATGAGCCCCGGCCTCGAAAGCGCGACTGGCACGCTCGACGACGAGATCAGGCAGATCGCCGGGCCGTATCAGCCCGGCATCCAGATCCTCGCGGTCAAGCGATGTCAGGATGGTGACGGCGAGGATGCGGGTCGTGCGTCCGGCGGCCCCTTCGCGCGCCGCGCGCACCACATGCGGATCGCCGTGGACGGTCAGAAAGTCCAGATCGAACTGCGCCAGACCGCGCACCGCCGCCTCCACTGTCGCACCTATGTCGAAAAGCTTCATGTCGAGGAAAATGCGTTTCCCGTTTTCCTGCTTTAGCTCATTGGCGAGCGCCAGTCCGCCGCCCGTCAGCATGCCCAGCCCGATCTTGTAGAAGCTGACTGCGTCGCCCAGTTGCCGTGTCAGTTCCAGCCCCTCGAGCGCATTGGGCAAATCAAGCGCCACGATCAGGCGATCATCGGGTTCGGTCATTATGGGGTGTCCTCGCCAAAGCTGTGGTCCGTCGGAGTTTCATGCGAAATGCTGCAAGGGTGCAGTTGACCGCGACGATGGCTCTTGCAATCATTACAAGGAATTTCAAGAGGGTTTGGATGTGCAGATCAATATTTCGCTGGAGCACGCAGAGGATGAGCGCAAGTCAGGCCCCATACAGGTGGGCTGGTTTCTGACCTCCGACAAGGGAGCGGTGATCTTCGATCCGCCGCAGCGGCTGACATCACGGCAAACGAACACCGGCCACGCCAAATCGGCATCGCGCTGCCCAGGGGTGATCCAGATGGAAAGCCGGTATTTCGTGGTCAATTGCCCCTATGACCTGCATATCGGCTTTGGCCGCAACAATGAGGGCCGTGCGGTGCTGATCAACAGGGCGGGCCCGTCTTCATCCTTGCGGCGCAACAAGATCAGTTCGGTGATCACGCTGGTCAATGAGGAGGAGTGGCGCTATCCCGACCGGCCCACCGTGCAGTTGATGCTGCCCTATTGCTTCATTGCCGATGAGACGCTCTATCTCACGCAGCTTGGCACCTTTGCCCATTACCGGCCCGACCCCTTGCCCGGCACCATCTTCGGCGGGCGGTTTCCCATCAACATCTGGCCACGGCCGCTCATGTGG
This sequence comes from Roseovarius sp., assembly GCA_007125415.1. Classification (GTDB taxonomy): domain Bacteria; phylum Pseudomonadota; class Alphaproteobacteria; order Rhodobacterales; family Rhodobacteraceae; genus Roseovarius. The sequence goes on along the minus strand of SLDH01000175.1, from coordinate 3,199 downwards.
GCCTTCGAATGGCATGACACCGAGAAGGATCTGATGCTGCGCCGGGGCGAACCCCTGTTCTACTGTCAATTCGAGGGCTCAGGCCCCGAACGCCCCATCCAGATGGTCGAGGCCGCATATACGCCCGAGCTTGAGGCCTATGTCGAAAAACTGTCGGGCGTGGCGAATTATGTCAATCAGACCTTCAGCTTGTTCAAGGCGGCCGAGAAGATGCGGCCCGCGCGATTGCTCACGCCGAAGGGGCGGGGATAGCATTCGGCAAGCGAGCGTCCGGGGCGGATGCCTTGTAGTTGGAAAGCGTTGATCCCGATCACACGGGAGATGCGCTGTAGAAATATCCTTGCGCCTCTGGACGCGCGTGTTTTGCTTCGCTAGAGCGGTAGGTGTGCCCAAGTGGCGGAATGGTAGACGCAGGGGATTCAAAATCCCCCGCCTTCGGGTGTGCCGGTTCGAGTCCGGCCTTGGGTACCACGGTTGCTTTGATCCGTGTTCATTTGGTCAAATGCCACCTGTTCGGGAATAATGCATGCCAGCCTCTGCTCTGGTTCGGACGAGCGTCGAACGCCTGGCCTCATTCCCTCAGGCAAGCCGGGTTATGCGGAAGTCGGCTTGACTGCCGGCCTGCTGCTCCGGCGTGAGCGTCTTGCCCTATTGCAAACTCTGCTACTCTGCCTCTCGGCGCTGCTGCTTTGATGGCTTCATTGCACTTGAGCGATCCCTTCGTAATGATCAGTGTGCGGATTTCCGGAGTTCGGGGTGCCATGCGGCTGTTGTTGATATCGGATGACCTGACAGGCGCGCTCGACAGCGCCGCTGTCTTTGCAGCGCGCGGCCGAAAGGCTGTCTGCGCGGTCGATGCAGAAGCGCTCACGGCCGCTGCGGATCACGAGCCCGAGGTTCTCGCCATATCGCTCAACACACGCGAGTTGTCGCAATCGGCTTCACAAGCAAGGCTTGCCCGGCTGCTGACGGCCTTGAAGGGCATGGCCGCTTGGCGCGATGCCGTCTTGTTCAGGAAAATCGACAGTCGTCTGAAAGGCCATATCGCGGCGGACCTCGCCTTGCTTTCACCGCTGAGGTCAGAGCGGCTCATCTGCCCCGCGATCCCGCGCCTCGGCCGTGTGGTGAGGGATGGCGCATTACAAGGCGCAGGCGTGGCCCGGCCGCTGCCTGTCGCCCCGACCATCACGCAGCCGGAGGCGTGCTGCATCGATGCCGAGACCGAAGCGGATCTGGATGCGGCCGTTGAGGCCATCAACCCGAACGAGACCTTGTTTGTCGGTGCTGCCGGGCTGGCGGCGGCTCTGGCGCGCAAGGTCGTCCCGCGCGCAAACCCTGTGCCGGTGCCCGTGATGAAACGCCCCGCCATCTTCGCCATAGGCTCGCGCGATCCGGTTACTATGGCGCAACTTGCCCGGTTCGACACAATCTCCGCGCCGAATGGGCACGTCCCCCCAATCGCCCCCGCGGCCCTGTCCGTCCTTCAGATGACCGAAGCCCAGCCACCTGTCACCGCCGCAGATGCAGGGGCCGCCTTCGCGGAAGGAATCGCGACCATCCTGCGCGGCCATCAGATGAAAACACTCATGGCCTGCGGCGGCGAGACAGCCGTCGCGATCCTTCGCGCGCTCGATGCGCAGGTCTTGCATCTGGAAACCGAGATCATGGCGGGCGTGCCGGTTTCCCGCCTGCTCGATGGCATGCCCGGCCTGCGCTTCGTGTCGAAATCCGGCGGCTTCGGCGGGCCGGAAACATTGCAAGATCTGGCCGAGATTTTCCAGATCACGACCACCTGACTGATCAAGCCTATCCAGCACGCTGAACCCCTCGGAACACGTTGACACTGCAAGGGGGTTGTCACACCCTTGCGAACAAGCGTATCGCGGCGTTTCATCAGGGGAGAACCCATGAAGCTTGCTATCACCATGGGTGATCCTGCCGGCATCGGGCCAGAGATCATCCTGAAAGCCTTGGAAAAGATGACCGGCCCGGACACGCCCGAGCTGATTGTGTTCGGCTGTGCCGGCGCGCTTGACGAGGCGGGCCGCGCGCTTGGACTGCCTGTGCCACCGCGCATCACGCCCGATGAGATCGCCAGTCACGAAGGCCATGGCGTTGTCGGGATCGACCCCGATATCGACGCGCCGCAAGTTGGCATCGTGAGCGCAGCTGCGGGACGTTTCGCGTTCCGGGCGATTGAAGTGGCCGTGGATCTCGCGCTTGCAGGCGCCGTTGACGGGATTGTCACGGCCCCTCTCAACAAGGAGGCGCTCAATCTGGCGGGTCATGCCTATTCAGGGCATACGGATATGCTCGCGGACCTCACGGGAAGCGCCGACACGGTCATGATGCTTGCGCATGGCAATTTCCGGGTCACGCATCTGACGACCCATGTCGCCCTTGAAGATGTTCCTCGGCTGCTGACGCCAGAGCGGCTGAACCGCGTGATCGATCTGACCCATTCAGCGCTCAAACAGCTTGGCCTGAGCGTCCCGCGCATCGCGGTTGCCGCATTGAACCCCCATGCCGGCGAGGGAGGCATCTTCGGCAAGGAGGATATCGAGATCTCGGTGCCGGTAATCCGTGAGTGGGCCGCGCGCGGATTGCGGATCGAGGGACCGGTGCCGGGCGATACGGTTTTCGTGAAGCTCAGGTCTGGCAGCTATGATGCGGTCATTGCGATGTATCACGATCAGGGGCATATCCCGGTCAAGCTCCTGGGCTTTCGAACCAATCCCGAGACTGGCGCGTGGGAAGCGCTCAATGGCGTGAACGTGACGCTGGGCCTGCCGATCATCCGCACATCGGTCGATCACGGCACCGCCTTCGACATCGCCGGGCAAGGGATTGCCAGCGCGGACAGCATGATTGAGGCTATCGACTATGCGATCGCCCTGTCCGAAGCGCAAAAACGCGGGCGCTCGGCAGCTTGGACCCCATGATTGCGCCCTGAACTGACTGGCTCGGTGGTCTCTCCCGCGGCATTCTGCAGTCGGGGGTTGCGCCGGATGGGCCGGTGCGGATGTGCCAACGCTGCCGCCATCTTGTTGCGGCCGAAAAGGTGAAGGTGGTGGTCACCACCGCCATCGCAGGTGAGATGGCGGGCTGCATCCGGGCCAGCTGCCGAGAAGACAAGACGCGACCTCAACATGGCGATGCGCCCGGCCCCGCCGGCAGAATTCCCATGAAACGAGGGCTT
>SLDH01000126.1 GCA_007125415.1 Roseovarius sp. | reverse complement strand
CTTGCGCCTGCGGCGCGGCGCGCCTAGTCTGCGCCTGCCTTGATCGGAGAGCCGCATGGACATTGCCACCCGCGTTCACAATCACAAGTGGAAGATCGATCCGATCGTGCGTTCGCTGATCGACAATGATTTCTACAAGCTGCTGATGTGCCAGTCGGTTTTTCGCAACAGACCCGACACGCAGGTCAGTTTCAGCCTGATCAATCGCAGCAAGTCGATCCGCCTTGCCGATCTGGTGGATGAAGGGGAGTTGCGCGAACAGTTGGATCACATCCGCTCGCTCTCGCTCACCCGGGGCGAGAGCACCTGGATGCGCGGCAACACCTTCTACGGCAAGCGCCAGATGTTCACGCCCGAATTCATGGACTGGTTCGAGGCACTGCGCCTGCCGCCCTATCACCTGGAGCGGCGGGACGGCCAGTATGAACTGACCTTCGAGGGCAGCTGGCCCGAGGTGATGCTGTGGGAAATCCCCGCGCTTGCGGTGCTGATGGAGTTGCGCTCGCGTGCCGTGCTGCACGGGCTGAAGAAGTTTGAGCTGCAGGTGCTCTATGCCCGCGCCATGACCAAGCTCTGGGAGAAGGTCGAGCGGCTGCGCGGCCTCGACACCCTGATGATCGCCGATTTCGGCACGCGGCGGCGACACAGCTTTCTCTGGCAGGACTGGTGTGTGCAGGCCATGCAGGAGGGGCTGGGCGAGGGGTTTATCGGCACGTCGAACTGTCTCATCGCCAAGAACCGCGATCTGGCGGCCATCGGCACCAATGCCCATGAATTGCCAATGGTCTATGCGGCCCTCGCCGAGGATGACGCGGCGCTTGCACGCGCGCCCTACGAGGTGCTCTCGGACTGGCACGAGGAACATTCGGGCAATCTGCGCGTGATCCTGCCGGACACCTATGGCACGGCCGGATTTCTGGAGCGCGCGCCTGACTGGCTGGCGGGCTGGACGGGTATCCGCATCGATTCAGGCGATCCGGTGGCGGGGGCGGAAACCGCCATCGCCTGGTGGACAGCGCGGGGCGAAGACCCGTCGAAAAAGCTCGTCATCTTCTCCGACGGGCTCGATGTGGACAAGATCACCGAACTGCACCGCCGGTTTTCGGGCCGGGTGAAGGTGAGCTTCGGCTGGGGCACACTTCTGACCAATGATTTCAGGGGGCTTACGCCGGATGACGCGCTCGCGCCCTTCAGTCTTGTCTGCAAGGCGGTGTCGGCCAATGGGCGGCCCACGGTGAAGCTTTCGGACAATCCGCTCAAGGCGATGGGCCCGCCCGAGGAGGTGGCACGCTACAAACGCATCTTCGGGGTGGGTGCGCAGAGGGAGATGGAAGTGCTCGTCTGAGGCGACAGCGCGCGCCATATCTCCGCCGGATCTATTGCACCCGCTCCAGAAAGCGGATCCATGTCTCGCCATAGCGACGCTCATCAAGAAGGCGCAATCCCTGTGGTGGCCGGACCACAGCGCTTTCCTCCCAGACGATCATCGCGCCGGGTGCCAGCCAGCCCCCGGCGAGGGCCGCTGTGAGCGCGGCCTCGCCCAGCGCCTTGCCATAGGGCGGATCGAGAAAGACAAGATCGTGCGGCTGCCCGGGCCCCGGGCTGCGGGCGTCGCGCGCAATCACCCGGGTCTGCGCCTCCGCGCCACAGAGCGCGATGTTCCGATACAGGTTCTTCAGCGCCGCTCTGCCGTTTTCGACAAATGTTGCACCATCCGCCCCGCGCGAGAGCGCCTCGAGCCCCAGCGCGCCCGTTCCGGCGAACAGATCGAGCACCCGCATCCCGGCAGGTGCCCCGTGGCCTGCCAGCACATTGAAAAGGCTCTCGCGCACCCGGTCTGCCGTTGGCCGAAGATGCGCGGCAACGTCCCCCCGGCCGACCGAACTCAGCCGCCGTCCGCGCCATGCGCCGCCGATGATCCTCACGCCTGCAAGAGCGCCTTCAACTCGCTCGCCGGATCGGCAACGCGTGCGGGATCGGCGGTTTTTCCGCTATCAATCAGACGCTTGCCCACCATATAGGCGCGCGGCTCATTCATAGCATCCACCGCCAGAAGCCGGTCGCCGCCATAATACCAGAAGCTGACATGACCCTCCTTCTCGCCCGCCCGGGTGATGATCCGGTCATAGCCGGTATTCAGCCCCGCGATCTGAAGTTTCACATCGTATTGATCCGACCAGAACCAGGGTTGCGCCACATAGGTCTTGCCCGCGCCCAGGATGTTCTCGGCCACGCATTCGGCCATGTCGATGGCATTGGGAACGCTTTCAAGCCGTAGCTGCCCCGTGCCGTGCGGAAAGGAGGCACAATCGCCCGCCGCCCAGATATGCGGGTCGGATGTGCGGCCATGAGCATCCACCTTGATACCGTTTTCGATCTCGAGCCCCGCTGCTTCGGCGAGGCGTGTTTCGGGAGCGATGCCCACGCCGACGATCACGAAATCCACCTCGATCGAGGTACCGTCGCTCAGGACAGCCCCGCTGACACGCCCCTCGCCGGTCAGGCGCTCGAGCCCCGTCCCCTCGCGGATATCGACACCGTGGCGCCTGTGCAGCGCGCGAAAAAAATCCGAGGTTTCCTTCGCGGCGACCCTTTGCAGGATGCGCTCGGCCATCTCGACCAGAACCACATCGAGCCCCTTCGAGGCCGCGACCGCCGCCGCCTCCAGCCCGATATAGCCGCCCCCCACGATCAGCACGCGGCGGCCTGGCTGAAACTCCGGTGCCATGGCATCCGCATCCTTCAGATCGCGCGCCACATAAACACCCTCCAGCGCGCCGCCAATGGCCGCAGGCAGACGGCGCGGCACGGAGCCGGTGGTCAGCACCAGATGATCATAGGGCAGGCTCTGCCCGCCGAGATCGACGGTCTTCGCCGCCGGGTCGATCGCGCGGACGGGCTGATCGAGATGGAGATCGATCCCGTTCTCGGCATAATAGGTCTCGGGGCGCAGGTAGAGCCGCTCGAGTTCCATGTCGCCCAGCAGGTATTTCTTGCTCAGCGGCGGGCGTTGATAGGGCGGCACGGGCTCCGATCCGATCAGCGCAATCGGACCCTCATGACCAAGTGCCCGCAACTTCGCCACGCAGGACGACCCCGCCTGCCCTGCCCCCACGACCACGATCCCCGCCATCGCCCTCTCCTGCTTTTTCGCATGGCGCTTGCTGGCCTTGCGGTTATATCTGACGCGCAAGCAGCTATATCTGACCGTAAACGCAACGACAACGACAGACAGGACGCGATCATGACTCTTTCCACCGGCGACAGACTTCCAGAGACAACAGTGACGAAGATGGGTGCGGAAGGCCCCGAACAGGTGAACCTGTCCGAGCATATCGCGGGCAGGAAGGTGGTGATCTTCGCGGTCCCCGGTGCCTTCACCCCGACCTGCCACGCGCAGCATGTCCCGAGCTTCATCCGCATGAGGGACGATCTTGCCGCCAAGGGCGTGGACGAGGTGATCTGCGTGTCGGTGAACGATCCTTTCGTAATGGGCAAATGGGGAGAGGACACAGGGGCCACCGCTGCCGGAATAACGATGCTCGGCGATGCCGAATCGGCGTTCACCAAGGCCATCGGCATGGATTTCACCGCCCCGCCCGTCGGCCTGATCGACCGATCCAAGCGCTACGCGATGGTTGTCGAGGACTGCACCGTCACCGTGCTGCAGGTGGAGGAAAACCCGGGCGTCTGCGAAGTCTCCTCGGGCGAGGCAATCCTCGCCGCGCTCTGAGCCACCTGATACGAACCCATGCGTGGCTTGCCGGTCGGGGAGCCACGCATCCCCCTACTCCGCCAGCCCGTCCATCTTGCGCGCGAGCTTCACGTCGAGCGCGCTCAGCCCGCCCACGTCATGGGTGGTCAGCGTGACCTCCACACGGTTGTAGACGTTGAACCATTCGGGATGGTGATCCCATTTCTCCGCCCAGAGGGCCGCGCGGGTCATGAAGCCGAAAGCTTCCACGAAATTCGCGAACTTGTAGCTCTTCGTGATCGCATCCTTGCCATCGGCCATTTCCCAACCTGCCTCGAGCAGCGGGGTAAGCGTGGTCTTGCGGGCAGTGTCGCTCAGTTTTTCACTCATTGGTGGTCCTCCTGTTGAGTGTTCCGGAAAGGGCCATAGCTGGTGAGTATCTCCATATCGCGGTCTATGGCACGGCGTTCTGCTTCCAGATATTCTCCGATGGCGCGGGCGAAACCCGGATCACGCACCCAGTGAAGCGAATGGGTTGTCACCGGCAGATAGCCGCGCGCCAGCTTGTGTTCACCCTGCGCGCCCGCCTCGACCGTGGCAAGCCCATGGGAGATGGCAAAGTCAATGGCCTGATAGTAGCACAGTTCGAAATGCAGGCAGGGATGATCCTCGCGGCAACCCCAATAGCGGCCGAAAAGCGCCTCGCGGCCGATGAAGTTGAGCGCACCGGCGATGGGCACGCCATCCCGCTCCGCCAGAATCAGCAAGATGTCATCGCGCAGGGTCTCATGGGCGATATCGAAGAATTTCCGGGTGAGATAGGGCGTGCCCCATTTGCGCGCGCCGGTGTCCTGATAGAATTCCCACACGGCCTCCCAATGATGGGGTTCGATCGCGTCTCCGGTCAGCATCCGGATCTGGCCGCCGAAACCTTGCGCGCGGGCACGTTCCTTGCGGATGTTCTTGCGCTTGCGGGAGCTGAGATGGCCCAGAAAATCGTCGAAGCTGGCATAACCGTCATTCTCCCAGTGAAACTGGGTTGAACTGCGCCGAAAGAGCCCCATCCGCGCACCCGCTTCAGCCTCGGCTTCGGTACAGAAGGTCAGGTGCAGGGTGGAAATGTTGTTGGCTTCCGCCACTTCGATGGCGCCTTCCACCAGCGCCGAGGCCGCAAGCTCCTCGTATCCCGGCTTCAGCAACAGCCGCCGCCCGGTGACCGGTGTGAAGGGAACGGCCACCTGCAGCTTCGGGTAATACCGTCCGCCCGCGCGCTCATAGGCATGCGCCCAGTTGTGATCGAAGATATATTCGCCCTGGCTGTGGCTCTTGCCGAACATGGGCGTGCAGCCGATCACCTGGCCGTCAAGCGCCGCGCTCAGATAGAGCGGCTGCCAGCCCGTTCCGGCCCCGACCGACCGGCTGTCTTCCAGCGCCTTGAGGAAACGATAGGTGGTGAACGGATCGCCGGGCCGCCCCTCGACGGCCTCCGGGCAGGCACAGGCATCCCATGCGGCCTGACCGATCGCGGCGATACTGTCATGAGTGCTGATCTTGATCTGCGCTTCGGCCATGCGTCCCGTCCCGTCTTTCGGAGATAGTACCTGTGGCGCGGCACCGCCAGATCAAGCCGGGAGCGGGGCGAGATAGCCTTCGAAGGTTATATTGTCCGCCACGCGGCGGGCCACTGCCTCCTCCCTGGGCGAGCGGATCGTCCAGGTGAGCAGTTTTGCCCCCTGCGCCCTGCGTCTCGCGACATGAGGGCTGGCCAGATCATCCGCCGCGTGGCTGACAAAGACGGCCCCCGCCCGCGCGTAGTCGGAGATCGCACGCAGAGCCGCACGACGTGCCTGCGGCAAGAGCGGCCAGTCCGCGGCTCGATAGGCACAGGTCACGAGGCCCCTGGGCCACTCGGGGGCCAGCCCGGCAAGGGTGATCACCATATGGGGGTTGAACGACATCAGCGCCACAGGCCCGGCATAGCCTTGCAGATCAAGCGCCACCGCGCGTTCCAGCGCACCATCCGTCGGGCCCATGGCACCATGCTGGTCCTTCAGTTCGATCAGAAGCGGAACCTTCCCGTCCACCAGGTCCAGCACATCGGCAAGCCTGGGGATACCCTCCTGCCCGCCCGACAGCGGGATCGCCTGCAATTCCGCCGCAAGGCGCTGCGCCAGCGGCCCGGTGGCAGGGGTGACCCGGTCGAGCACATCATCATGAAACACCATGGCCCGGCCATCACGGCTGAGTTGCAGATCAATCTCGATCCCGTAGCCTGCATCCATCGCGGCGCGGATCGCCGCGCGCGAGTTCTCCGGCCGCCCGGCGGCCGGATCATGCAATCCCCTGTGGGCCAGCGGCACGGTCAGGAAAGCCTGCGGCAGCGTGCTCATCTGATCTGGAAGATGCCTTCGATTTCCACCGCGACACCGAAGGGCAGTGAGGCGGCCGAGACCGCTGAGCGGGCATGTTTTCCCGCCTCGCCCAGCGCCTCGCCCAGAAAATCGGAGGCGCCGTTGATCACGGCGGGCTGCTCGACATAGTCGGGCGTGGAGTTGACGAAGCCGGTGAGCTTGACCACCCGCACCAACCGATCGAGATCGCCATCACAGGCCGCCTTGACCTGCGACAGCAAGGCGATGGCGCAGGCACGCGCGGCGGCAGCACCGGCGCTTGTCTCCATGTCATCCCCCAGACGTCCGGTGATCAGTATGTCACCTTCCTTGGAAATCTGGCCCGAGACATGGAGAATGTCCCCCACCCGAACATAGGGCACATAATTCGCCGCAGGTGCCGGCGCATCGGGCAGGATCACACCCAGTTCCGCCAGTCTTGTCTCGAATTGTCCCACGTCGCATCCCTCCCTTGCGGTTTCGGCGCGACGCTACAGAAGGTGCCGCGCAAAGGAAATCCGAAATGCACGAAGGTGGGGCGCGATCAACAAGGCCTGCCTTGCTCTGCGGGTTTCAAAGCGTCACGGGCATGGGCGACCGACATCGCCAACAGGCCGCTGAAAAGTGCCTCACTCCCCCTCCAAGCGCTTTGAGCCGGAAATCCGTTCCGTGGTGCCACGCTTGGCTCTACGGTCTCGCCCGGGCGACCAGCCCGGGCGGCGCCCGACCCTTGATGTAGAAAAAAGGGAGAAGAACAG
>SLDH01000364.1 GCA_007125415.1 Roseovarius sp. | reverse complement strand
CCGGCTGGCGAATGCCCTCGATCCGCTCGAAATGCGCATTCTCCCACCAGCTTCTGATATCCTTGTACCGGAAAACCCAGGGCTCATCATGGGCCGCATCGGTGATGGCCGTTCGGATCTGCGCTTCGCGTGCCTCGGGCGAGTGGTAATACCAGTCATACCCCTCGCCCCCCATGACATTGGATCTGAGGTAGCCCTCATCGTAGATCGACCCCCAATACGCATCCGCATGGTCCGTTCCGTCGCGCCAGTCCGAAAGTGGCATGTAATTGTCGATGCCGATGAAATCGATATTGGTGTCCGCCCAGAGCGGGTCGAGGTGGAAATATCGGCTTCCCGCGCCATCCTCGGGCTGGTAGCCGAAATATTCCGACCAGTCGGCAGCATAGCTGAGCTTCGCATCAGGACCGAGGATGCTGCGCACCTCGGCAGCCAGCGCGATCAGTTCCGCCACCGCGGGAAAGCTGTGGGACGCGCCACGGATCTGGGTAAGCCCACGCATCTCCGAGCCGATGCAGAAGCTCTCCACCCCGCCCGCCGCGCGGCAGAGCGCCGCCTGATGCAGGATGAAGCGCCGATAGCTCCACTCCTCTTCAGGCCCCTCATAGATCACCGGGCTGGGGTTTTCGTCGGTCACGTGATGGAAGAGTGTCGATGCGTTCTCGCGGTTGCCTCCCCCGGGCAACAGGAAGGGCGCAAGCGGCCCCTCATCTTCCGGCGCGGGAAAATCCGCCGCGCTCACCGTGCCGAAGAAGGCCGCCACCTCCGCATCGGCCGCCGATGTCCCATCGGTGCTGCCCGGTTGCCCGGGCGCCTTTGCGGTGGTGATCCGCCCGCGCCATGGCAGGACAGGCTGGCTCGCGCTGTCGCTATAGGGGTCGTCCCGATCGTTGCCTTCGGTCTGATCCATCAGGATGAAGGGATAATAGGTCACCGCCTGTCCGGCATCCTTCAGCGCCTTGATCGCCTCGATCACCGACTGATCGGAAGGGGTGCCGCCATAGACCGGCTGATCTTCGGCGTCGCGCGGGACCTCCTGCGCATCGGCCCGGCCAAGCCCGCAGACCTGCCAGGGCATGTTGGTGCTGTCAAACTCGCGCTGCTCTACCTTGGGGCGGATGGTGCAGTTTGCTGCGCGCAGATCATTGCCGAACCAGCTGACCACGAGCAGGCTCGTCTCCACGCCCAGCGCCTCGCCAGTCAACTGATCGAGCGAGGTCTCGAAGTCCGATTTCGCGGAAGGCGAGTTGATATTCACCACCTCCACCTCACCGGGGCCGAGCCTGCGTGTCACCGGGCTCGTGGCCAGCGCATATTCGCCGCTGCCCGGCAGGATGCACACACCCTTCACGCCATAAGCCGGATCATGCTCGGCCTCCGCCTGCCAGGGTTGGGTCGGGCGGGCCACCTCGAAAGTGAATTGCGGCACGCGGTTGCCAAACCGGTCCAGGTTCAGGTCTTCGATCACCACATAGGCGGTGCCGCGATAGGCCGGCACGGATCCGGCCCCTTCCACGGCTTCCATCTTCGGATCGGGCTGTTGATCGGGCGTGCCGCGATAGATCCGCATGGTCAGATCATCACGCGGCACCTCGTTGCCATCCGCCCAGACCCGACCCACATGGCTGATCTCCCCTTCGCAAAGCGCGATGGCAAGCGAGATCGAATAGCTGTATTGCCGCGTCTTCGGTGCCGAGGGGCCGCCCTTGCCACCCCCGCCCGAGGTGGTGACCGACTCGAGAAATTCGGTGGCCCAGATCACCTGCCCCGCCACGCGCATCCTGCCGAAAACCTGCGGGATCCCGTCGCCCTCGCCCGCGCCCGTGAGGCGAAGGCGCTCCAGTCGGCCATGTTCGACGACATCCGAACCCTGCCCCATCAACCGCTGGTCAATCGTGCGCCCGATCACCGCGCCGGCGAAGCGGCCCGCCGCGGCCATTGACAGGCCCAGCACCGACCCGCCGATAGACCCGCCCAGCGCCGCGCCTGCAGCCGAAAGTAACACCGTTGCCATCTATCTGCACTCCTCGGGAAAGGTGAAACGCGCCACGACACGCCGCCGCCATGGCGGGCTGAGCGGGCTTTCCAGCACCGCATGGCCCGAATAGGCATGAATGAAACTCGCCTTCGGACCGATCTCCGCCGCAAGGCCGAGATGCTTGGCGACCATTCCCTGCCGCATCCGGAAGAGAAGCACATCGCCAGGCGCCTCATCGCCCAGCGCCTTGGGCACGAGATGCCTCGCGGCAGCCTGCCAAAGCTGTTCGTCGCGCGCAGGCTCCGACCAGTCCATGCTGTAAGGCGGGATCGCCTCGGGCTCCTCGCCCCGAACTTCCCGCCAGACCCCGCGCAAAAGGCCAAGGCAATCCGTCCCCGCGCCACGGCAACTGGCCTGGTGAAGGTATGGCGTGCCGATCCAGCCACGGGCGGCGCCGACGATGCGGGGGCCAAGCACACTCACGAACGCCGGCTCCCGCCGCTCAAGCGCCCCGACCGCGCGGGATCACTGACCGACCAGTCATCGCCGGGAATGTCCGGAAAGCCCTGATAGTTCAGCAGGTTGTTGAACTTGCCCCGGCATGTGGGCACGCGTTTGTCACAGCCTGCCTCCAGCCGCAGCACATCCTGCGCATCAAGGCCGGCGCGCAGCGGATGCCAAAGCTCGATACGGCGCAGGCCGTTCTCGCTCAGGTCGCGCTTGACCATGCCGACAAGGCCCTCCGCCGCGCCGCTTTCCACGATCAGACGGCCGGATTGGAACCAGCCCGGCTCGAAGCCCGCCAACCCGTCGAAGTGGAAGACCTGCCGGTCCACCACCTCGATCGCGGTGGTGCTCACGGAAAACTCCGGCGCCGTCAGATCGACACCGCAGGCTGCATCCCCCAGCACGGCCGTGCAGGATTTCTGATAGGCCCGTCCGAAAGGCAGGTTCAGCGGTTGGGTAAGCCCGCGCAGCTCGGCCTCGAACGCCTCGCCGAACCGGCGGATCTCGCCGATCGAGCCGCGGAACAGCAGATGCCGCTGCGCCACATCGGCCCAATTGACCAGCCAGGCGCGCACAGCGGCACTATCGTAGCGGCCTGCCTCGATATCCCCTTCGCGGATCGCGCCATCGCGCAATGCCCCCAGCACCTCTGTATTGTCCACAGCCATGCCGGTGGTCTGCTGCAGCGCCATTGCGCTGAGGCCGGTATCGGCCCGATAGCTCACCCCGTCAAAAGTCAATGCTCCATCATGATCGGTAAAGCCCATGATGGTGCCGTCCGTGCGCGTGATGTCCCAACACCGGCAGAGCGTGGTGGAGCCGCTTTTCAGATGCGCCAGAAGATGTGGTGGCAACGCGCTCATACCCGCACCTCGACCACCGGCACGCTGGGCACATCGCCGGCCTGAAAGCTGGCAAGGCTGGTCTGGATCCGGTCACTGTCAAAGCGCACCGGCACATCGAACTCGTATCCCGCCGTGACCCGCTCGCCCGTGCTGGGCGGATGCTTGAAGGTGACGATGCCGGTGGTGAAATCCACCTCGTACTGAACGCCGAATTTCTGGTCTTCATCACCCACGCCGACAAGAACAGTGCCCGCGACCGGCTTGGTGATGGGGCGCTGATAGACATGATCGCCCGAGCGATAGGTTTTCGTAAGCTGGAAACGGGTGGTCACATCATCGCCCATGGCGATGATCTGATCGTCAAACTCGGGCGTGCGCTTGGCGGAGGAGGATTTGTAATCGGTCCAGTCCTTCCAGCGGAACCCGTGAAGCTGACCCTGGCGCGCCTCGAAAAAGGCGATCAGGATCTCGATGTCATCCATGGACCGCATCGCGACCCCCGCATCATAGCGCCGGCGCGAATGCGCCCAGGGCGTGTTGCGTTCCTCATGTCCATTGGCCAGCGTCACCACATCCGTCAGGCGCTCAGGCCCGCCGATGGAGCCAAAACTCAGGTTTGCGGGAAACCGCACTTCGTGAAATCCCATCTTTCAGCCTCCTCCTTGTCAGCGGTTGCGCGCGCCGCGGCCAATGGCCCTGCCCAATTGAGCCGCCACCTGCCCCTGGCTGCGCCGGAAGCTTTCGGCATCCGGCGTGTTGACATGCATCACCACATTGATCGCCCGCCCGGCACCACCTCCGCCCGCACGCACACCGAGCTTGCCATCGGGGCCGCGGGCAAGCGGCATGATCGCCTCGGGGCCTGCCTCTCCCATCAGGCCCATACCGCCCCGCATGGGAAAGCTGACCGGCCCGCTCACCACGCCGCCGCTCGCAAAAGGCTGCACGCGCCCCTGTGCAAAACTGCCTCCCTTGGCAAAGGGCATCAGCCCGTTCACCAGCCCGCCGATCCCCTGCGCGATGAGCCCGCCGACGTGATCGGCCACCGGGTTAACGGCGGCGCTGAAGGCCGTGTTGATCATCGTGTTGGCCAGACTGTCGAGAGATTTCGACAGGCTGTCGCCATTGATGGCCGCCCTCGTGATGGCGCGCCGAAGCCCCATGGAGAGCCCGCGCTCCAGGGTGGCCACATCCTGACCGGTGCGCCCGAAACTCTGGCGTAGCCGCGCCATCTCGGCATTGAAGGCCGCCGCCATGCCGGCCGCCCCGCCAAAGCTGTCCTCCAGCGCATCGATCTGACCTTCCAGCGCATCCGCGCGGTCAAACTCGTCCATCATCCTTTCCTCCTTCATCATCGGGGAAGGCTTCGAGCAATTCCTCGAGCCGCGCCCGCACGAGCGGCGCGCCGCCCGACCCATCGCGCCCCAGCATCACCCGAAGCTCCACCGGCGTGAGCGACCAGAACTCCCCGGGGCACAGGCCCAGCCCATGCAGCCCCGCACGCATCAGCCCCGCCCAATCCAGCCGTTTGCTCATGTCTCGCCCGGAAGGCTGAAGGCGCGCGCCAACATCTGACCTGCGGCCGTGGCTGCCCCCGGCAAGCCGCCTTCGATCTCGGCCACCAGCAAATCCTCGCGCTGGCCGCGCCAGCCGCCACCGCGCAACCCCGCCACGATCAACGCCAGCAGATCACCGCTGGAAAAGCGGCCTGCCTCGAACCGCTCCACCAGCTCAACGAGGGAGTCTGCCTCAAGGGAGTGCTCAAGCTCCGCCAGCGCGCCCAGCGTCAGCTTGAGCACATGCGCCTGTCCGTCGATCACCAGTCGCACTTCGCCACGATAGGGGTTCGCCATGGCTCAGAGCGCAATGAAGACAAGCTGCCCTGCCGAGGCCAGCGAGATTTCATAGGTGGCCTCACCATCATGCGTGCCGCCATATTCGAGCGAGGTCACCTGAAAGGCCCCGGTCATGATCCCGAAATCCGGAATCACGATCTGGAAGTCGGGCGTCTCGCCATTGAAGAAGATCTCACGTGCCCGCGCATCGCTCGCCGCATCGCGAAAAACGCCCGAGCCGCTGACCGCCGCGGATTTCACCCCCGCCCCGCCCAGCAATTCACGCCACCCGCCCTGGCTTTCGAGCGATGTCACATCGACCGATTCCGCATTGAAGCTCACGCGGGTCGCTCGCAGGCCTGCGATCGTCTCGAAATTGCCGTTTCCGGTCAGGTCGATCTTGACCAGAAGGTCCTTGCCGTTCTGCACTGTCATTGTTCATTCTCCAGATCTGGGATTGGGTCAGAGGATTTGTCGGGTGAGATCAGGGGGCTGGCGCCGTGTCATCGACGCGCGCCCGAAAAGTCAGGTCGATCCGGCGAATGCCGCCTGTCCCTTCCCGCCGCGCCCGGGCCCGGTGAAACGCAAGCGAGACAAGCCGTCCGCGTGCGAGCGGCAGGTCAGCATGCGTGAGCGCATCGCTGATCGCCGCCGCGGCCTGCTTGGCGGCGTGAAACCCCGCCGCGTCCGTGATCACCGAAACCGTCAGGCTGTGCTCTGCGCCGCCGCCGCTGCCATCCGAGCGGTCCCGCACCTCCTCGGCACCCAGCGTGACGTAAAGCGAAGGCACGAGGCCCGGGGGCACCGCATCATATATCGCCGAGCCCACCAGACCGCCGAGGGTCGCATCGGCGATGAGCGCCTGATAGACGGCCGACTGCAAGGCAGGGGCAACACCGTAGCTCATGATGCGATCTCCTCTTCGGCCTGACAGATCAGATAGCGGGTATCGGCATCGCTTTCGGCCACCGACAGGATGCGGAAGACACGGATGCCCTCACGAAATCGCTGATCCGGGCGGGGCCGGGACGGGGCGTCATGGGGCGCGGCGCGCAGGATGATCCGCAGCCGCGTCCGGGAAAGCTGCGCGTCTGCCCCTGCGCGCTCCGCCCCCGCGCCGGCGGTGATCTGCGCCCAGAGCGTGCCTTGTGCGATCCAGCTCTGCACGAAACCACCCGCCCCGTCGGGCACCCGCTCGGAGGATTCAAGCACGAGCTTCCGGTTGAGGCGCGGCGCATCCATCAGGCGGCTCCCCCACCAAGCAGCCGAACGGTGCGATACCGCTCGATCAGACTGTTGACACCGAAAGGCAAGGCGCCGTCGCCGCCCGCGGTTTCGTGGCGGTATTCGTAGTAATGCGCTGCCAGCAACAGCACCGCCTGCGCAAGATCCGAAGGCAGCCCTTCCCAGTCGGATGCCATGCCGGCCTGAAAGGCGATCTCGGCCGTGCCCCCGGAGGGCACCATCGGCAGCAAGACACCCGCCGGGCGCAGGATGGGCCGCTGGATGTCACGCTCCAGGCGGTAGTGATGCGGCGCAATCACCTCTTCCTCATCGGAAAGGTTGTGCAAGGCGAGGCGGGTGATCTCCGTCACCGGCGCAACCGGCAGCGCCTGCCCGCGCGCATCCCGCCAGGCGGTTACGGTCCAGGTGAAATCACGCCGGATCAGGATCTTCCCGGTGCGGGCTTCGATCGCGGCGATGGCGGCGCGCAAGAAGCTCTCCAGCACGGGATCCTGGATATCGTCATCCGCAAAGCCCGGCCCCAGCCGCAGATGCGTCTTGAATTCTGCCAGGGGCAGCGCGGCCTGAGGCACCGCGGTTTCTTCGATTAACATCATGG
>SLDH01000044.1 GCA_007125415.1 Roseovarius sp. | reverse complement strand
CGCACATGTGTGCGCAGAATGACCGGATCAGGTCAGAAATGGCAGAAGGGGGTCGGCGTCGCGCTTACAACCAATCCGCCTCCCTCAGGAATACTGGATTCATGATGATCTTGAAGCCAACCTGCGTCGACCTGTCCACAAACTCTGTCTTCCGATACTTCTTGACGCGACTTATAAACTCTTCCTCTGATCTGACACCGTTGGAAATGCCTAATTCCAGATGGTCGTGCCCCGCCCAGGCAGGTCACTTCTGCATGCTGAGTCACAGTCAGGCGATCGGCCTTGACAACCGGTCCGTATTTCCGCGACCATCTCGGTTCTGGCGGGCTTGATCACCCGCCACGATACGCCGCCTTCTCAAACTCCGAGACCTGTTTCACAGTATAGCTCAGCAGGCGCTGCGCTGGGCTCCACAAGGCTTCAGCCGCTGAAGGGATAGCGGTGCAGCGTCTTGAACATTCCGTCCGCTCTTTCCCCCACCAAGGCGATTTCCGCAAGAGTGACGGGCCTGCACAGGTCTGGCAGCAACGTTGTCAGAGCCGCTTCTGCGTCAGCGCGCTGCGGCTTTGTCAGCCTGTCCGTCAGGGTGAGGTGAAAGCGAAAATCCTCCATCACATAGGGGTAGCCCCAGGTGAGCAGATTGGCCTTCTGCCGCGCAGTCAGCCCGCCACTGCGCCTGTCGATTTCCGCCTCTGTCAGCGGAGCCCGAAACATATCCAGATCACGCTGGATCCGTGCGGCCATCTCGGCGAGCGCGGCTGTATCTCCCTGGGGGACCAGCGCCAGAAATCGCCCCAGCCGCGACAGTTCCAGCCCGTCGAGCGCCAGATGCGGCATTGTCAGCGCCAATGCCGCGACGGCCTCCTGCAGCTGTATGATGTCACGGCCAGGAGCCAGACTGAACGGTGGTTTCAATGTGCCATGAAACCCGTATTTGCGGGGCGTCCGCGTGATCTCCGCGATATGCGGTATCTCGGGCTGCGTCACGGCGCATCCCTCATTGATATCCCAGCCCAGCCAGCGCGCACCGAATTCGGCCAAGGCGCCTGATGCCGGGGGCAGATAATAGATGCCAAACCGTGTATATGCCAAGATGACCTCTGAGTTTGCGCCCGGCTTCTCTTGAGCGTGATCGGGATTGCGGCTGCGAGTTTTGCCCATCCGGGCGGGTCAGGCAATGGGTTAGTGTAAAGGATCCTTCGCAAATTTCATCAGGCGACGGCTCCTTGGGTTGAGGTCTGCTCTGTACCGAAGCACGGTTTTGAGACAGCGCGTTGCGCTGATCATGCCGCCATCCTGCCCCCCCGTGGCGGCTTCGGGTTCACGGGCTTTTTGTTCAGCCCTGATCTGATCGGGTATTTCGTCCCCTTGGCGCTCCCGGAGCCATGAGGCGTTGTGCGGGGCCGCAAAGCTGGCCAGCGCCTGCCTGAGCTCCTCGACGGTCGTGAAGTGGCGCCGCCACTACTTTGCCGAACGACCGCACAACGCTCTGGGATACCGGGAAGCGTCCACCGGCACGCGAAAGCACCATCCCGACAGACCAGTGACCGACCATGCACGAAACTTCAAACCGGACCACCCGATGGGGCTGGTCAAGTGCCGCCGATCCGTGCTCAAAGGGGGCGAAAAGCACCTCCACCCTGCCCGGAGCCCCCGATGAAGATTGCCACCGCCGCCTATCCGCTCGACCCGGTCACCACATGGGCCGACTATGCCGCCAAGATCGAAAGCTGGGTGTCGCAAGCGGCCGGTCAGGGGGCCGAATTGCTGGTCTTCCCCGAATATGGCGCGATGGAGCTCGCGATGCTCGACGGGCCCGAGGTGGCCGGCGATACCGAGCGCGCCCTGCATGCCGTCTCGAGCCGCATGGCCAACGCGAACGATCTGCATGCAGACCTCGCGGCGCGTCACAAGCTGCATATCCTCGGCGCATCCGCGCCGGTCTTTGATTCAGCGCTCGGCCCCCGCCCCGTGAACCGCGCGCATTTCTTTTCTCCCACTGGCGGGCGCGGATTTCAGGACAAGCAGATCATGACGCGCTACGAGCGCGATCCGATGGACATGGCACCCTGCGCGCCCCTCAAGCTCTTCGAGACAGCGTTGGGCCGCATCGGCATACTGATCTGTTATGACAGCGAATTTCCGCTGCTGGGCCGTGGCCTTTCCGAGGCTGACCTGCTGCTCGTTCCCTCCTGTACGGAGGCGCTGTCGGGCTATTGGCGCGTACGCATCGGGGCGATGGCCCGCGCTCTGGAGAATCAATGCGTGAGCGCCATGGCTTCGCTGGTGGGAGAGGCCCCCTGGACCGATGTGGCCGACATCACCACCGGAGCGGGCGGCATCTTCGGCCCGCCGGATGTGGGCTTTCCCGATACGGGTGTGCTCGCCGAGGGAACGTTGTGCAAGCCCGGCTGGACCTATGCCGAGGTCGATCCTGCCGCCATTGCCCATGTGCGTGCCGATGGCCGTGTCCTGAACCGCACGCATTGGTCCGAGCAGACAGGGCGCGACACATCGGTGATGGTTGAACGGCTTTGAGCCCAAGGCGCATTATTTTCTTGAAAAATGCATGAAATAGCGCCATCTAACGCGCATTCCGCCCCGCAGGGGGTGCCCAATCAAGGAGAAACCATGGCCAAGGAAGATACGCTCGAATTCCCCGGTGTCGTGAAAGAACTCCTGCCAAATGCGACATTCCGGGTCGAGCTTGAAAACGGCCATGAGATCATCGCACATACGGCAGGCAAGATGCGCAAGAACCGCATCCGGGTTCTGGCAGGCGACAAGGTGCAGGTCGAGATGACGCCCTATGATCTGACCAAGGGTCGGATCAATTACCGCTTCAAGTAAGCTGCTGATAAAACGTGGCTTTCATCTTGGGATCCGGAAGCCCGCGCCGGCAGCAACTGCTCGCGCAGATCGGCATCACCGCCGATGATATCCGCCCGCCTGACATCGACGAGACGCCCCTTGAGGGAGAGTTGCCACGCCCCTATTGCATCCGCATGGCGCTGCAAAAGGTGGAAGCGGTGCAGGCCGGTGAGGCTGATGTCGTTCTCGCCGCCGATACAACCGTCGCCATGGGGCGCCGGATCCTCGGCAAGGCGGCCGATGAGGAGACGGCGACAGCTTTCCTGCTCGCGCTCTCGGGGCGACGCCACCGGGTGATCACCGCCGTCGCCGTCCGGCGTGGTGCACGGATATGGCAACGGGACGTGGTGAGCACCGTGAAGATGAAGCGGCTGTCAGATGATGAAATCGACAGCTATGTTGCCTCCGGTGACTGGCAAGGCAAGGCGGGAGGCTACGGCATCCAGGGGCCTGCGGGTGCCTTCGTGCCCTGGCTGAAAGGGTCGTTCACGGGCGTCGTGGGGCTGCCCCTGGCCGAGACCGCCAACCTGCTGCGCGCAGCTGGACATCCGCTTTTCGGAGCGAAACGGTGAAGGGTCGTCAGATCGTGCTCGATCATCTGGACGGTCGGGAGGCCGCGGCTCTCATGGTGGACGGTCGGCTTCAGGATCTGCTTGTGGATGGTGGTGACCAGCCGCGCCCCGGAACGATCTATCGGGCACAGGCCGACCGGCCCATGAAGGGGCAGGGAGGCATGTTCGTTACAACGCCTGCCGGCAAGGCGTTCCTGCGTCAGGTGAAGGGCCTGTCGCCCGGGCAGACGATCCTCGTGCAGGTCACCGGCCATGCCGAGCCGGGCAAGGCAGTGCCGGTCACCACGAAGCTGCTCTTCAAGAGCCGCTATGCCATTGTCACGCCCGGCGCAGCGGGGCTCAATATCTCGCGCAGCATCCGCGATGACGATCTGCGCGACAGGCTGCTGATGCTCGCCCATGAGGCCATGGGCGGCAGTGATATGGGCCTCATCCTGCGATCGGCCTGTGCCGTTGCCGGGCCGGAGGAGATCGCCGAGGATATTCGCGCAATGCATGATCTCGCCGCCACCGTGATGGCCGATGCAGAGGGGGCACCCGAGACCCTGGCCGATGGCGACAGCCCGCATCTGCTGGCCTGGCGCGATTGGGCCGAGCCTGCCGATGTGGTGACGGAGCCGGGCTCCTTCGAAGCACTGGGCGTGCGCGATCAGATCGAGAGCCTCACCTCGCCGCAGGTGCCGCTGCCGGGCGGCGCTGCGATGTTCATCGAGCCCACCCGCGCCTTGGTGGCGGTGGATGTGAATACCGGCAATGAAACCGGCCATGCCGCCGGCCTCAGGGTGAACATCGCTGCCGCGCGCGACCTGCCCCGTCAACTCAGGCTCAGGGGTCTCGGCGGGCAGCTCGCGCTCGACCTTGCACCGATGCCAAAGAAGGATCGCAAGACATTCGAGACCGCCCTGCGCGCCGCATTCCGCACCGATCAGGTGGAGACCGCCCTTGTCGGCTGGACCCCGCTGGGGCATTATGAACTGCAACGCAAGCGAGACCGTATCCCGTTGAAAGATCTTCTGGAATGAGTTGCCCCATCTGCCACAGGACAAGCGCACCGGCGTTTCGCCCCTTCTGTTCCAGACGCTGTGCGGATATCGATCTCGGCAAGTGGCTTTCGGGGCAATATGCCGTACCCTCACGCGATCCCGAGGACATGGAAGCGGCGGCGGAAGAGATCGAAAGGATCGCTGACGGAAAGGGTGAACTGCACTGATTTTTGCCGATAAACCGCTGGACACCTCCCCCGCCCTCGCCTAAGACACGCCCACCCGAACGCGCCAGCGTTGACCCGTGCCCGGGTAGCTCAGGGGTAGAGCAGTGGACTGAAAATCCTCGTGTCGGTGGTTCGATTCCGCCCCCGGGCACCAAATCACCTCCCGGTGTGAATAATATCAATGGGTTGCAGGGCGAAATCGTCACACCGTTTTCACGCTTGGGCAAAAGTGGGACTTTTTCTGTTCGCGAGACGTTCGCGTTCCGGCGCGGGTTTTCGTGCCCTCGGCGGCATCCGGGGAGTCGCGGATTTTTACGGTTTGCAGGCCTAGAGAAACTCGGATGACCCAACCGCCCAGCCAAGGTCGAGCGGTTTGCCGGAAGGCAGGATATGTCGCAGCGGTTTTCCGCGGTCGGCTTCGAGCCCGAGCAGCCCGGTGAATGCTGCGAAATCCTCGAACCATCGGTGTTCCTGGGAAAAGGACTGGACGATCATCGCGGCGCGGTCTGTCTTGAACCGGTTCGCTTCGAGAACGGCGGCAGCGGTGCGGTGGAGCAACTGGTAACGGACGTGGTCGATCGACCCATCCGGCAATCCGAGCAGTTCGCGGATGAAGGTGATCCGCTCTGTCTTGCCCGCGCTGGCGCCGACCATCCATTCCCCGACCGTCGGCCCGAAGGGTTCGCCCACCTTGGCTTCGACCGCGACCGCGATCGTCTCAACCCCGACCCGGGCGAGGGCAAAGACATCGCACTGGCTTTCGCGTCGCCCGCCAGGAAGGGCGACCTTGTGCTCGGGGATGGCGAAGAGAAGCTCCGCCCCGGGACCAAGTAGTGCGGCGATCTCCGGCGGAAGGCCTTTTGCTGCTTCCCACGACAGGGCTGCGGCCATGGCGGAATAACCACGCTTCCACTGCTTCTGCGGATCGGCGAGGAACTGTTGCCAATCGTCGGGGCCGCTACTGGGTGTGAGGATCTTGCTCATGCGGCACAGCCTAGCTGGCTGCGCCGACCTTACTCAACGGCGAAATCGTCGATGTGGTCTTTCTGATTTTGCTTCAGGTCGTCCGCTGTTCTTCCTGTTGCCGGTATTCGGCATGGAGACGATCGGCTTCCGCCTCGATTGCGGCCCGACGGTCGGGTGCGAGGGTGGCGAGCTTTTCTTCAGGTTTTCGGGTCATCGTCCC
The DNA here is from genome assembly GCA_007125415.1 of Roseovarius sp. Taxonomy (GTDB): domain Bacteria; phylum Pseudomonadota; class Alphaproteobacteria; order Rhodobacterales; family Rhodobacteraceae; genus Roseovarius. The sequence continues at coordinate 1,184 of SLDH01000044.1, read as the reverse complement.
GGTCCGTTCCGATGTTGAGGCAAGGCGCGGGAGCACCTGTCGAGTATGTAGGATACTGCCGACGGACGACACAGGCTTGCCGTCATGGCGAGCGGCGCATCAAGAGGGCCGACACGGTCGGGTCCGGAACTCAGGTGCCGCCACCCGGCGCTTCCCCTCTTCCCACACGACGCCGACGCGCCAACCCAAGGCCTCGACCTCGGCGAGTGTTTCTTCAACCGGATCAAGCGTTTCCGCCGGATCGCACTGCGATACGAAAATACCGTCAGCTCATGCAAAGCCTTCGTCGACCTCGCCTGCGCAATGACATGGATCAGTCAAATGCAGACGCCGCCTGACCCATCGGCCGCATCACGGTAGACGCGCTTGTGTCGCGGGCGGCATACCGAGAAGACGTTTCTCAAGCGGACATGTCAGCACGGCTTGTTTCCAAGGCGTCCTGCGTGATGCGCCAGCCCAGGCTTGCCGATATTTCAGCCGCAAGCCGGCAGATATTCGGGCCGATCTTCTCACGGAAGGCAGGCGTGAACACACGGACGGACCCGGCCGCACCGACGGACATCAGCGCGCCCGGCCCGTCCGGCGCAAGCGGGGCCGCGACCGAGCACATCCCGCGCTCGATTTCCTCCACGCATTCCGCAAAACCGCGCTTGCGGATGATCTCGAACTCGGCCTGCAGGTCACTGACGCTGGTCAGGGTGAATTCGGTATAGGCGCGCAGCCGGCCTTCCATTTCACCAGTCAGGAACAGGCCCGGCGAAAAGGCGGCCACCGCCTTCGAACAGGAGCAGGCATGCAGCGGCCGCTTGCCGAGCCCCGGATGGAGATAGGACACCCCCGTATCCGGCGTTTCGACATGGGTGATCTCCACGGATCTGCCGCGCAGCCGCGACAGGAAGAACGCGACACCGTTATCGCCGGCGGCCTGCTTCAGCACCGGCGCGATCACCTCCAGCAGCGCACGGTCGGACTGGTCGCTCCAGGTCATCTGCCGCAGCCGGGTGCCGGGTGTGAAGCGTCCGCGCGCGACGGGTTCCAAGAGGCCCACATTCACCAGATCCTGCACAAGCCGGTAGGCGGTGGGCTTGGGCAGGTCCGAATGGCTGCAGATCTCCGACACCGTCGCTTCGCCCTTCTGGGTGACGATTTCGAGAATCCAGACGACACGTTCAAGATACATGTTT
>SLDH01000274.1 GCA_007125415.1 Roseovarius sp. | reverse complement strand
TATCAATATGTCTATCACATGGAAGGCGTCTCCAAAGCCTATCCCGGTGGCAAGAAATGTTTCGAGAACATTCACCTGAGCTTTCTGCCGGGGGTGAAGATCGGCGTTGTCGGGGTCAACGGCGCGGGCAAATCCACCCTGATGAAGATCATGGCCGGGCTCGACAAGGATTTCACCGGCGAGGCTTGGGCGGCGCAGGGCGCGCGCGTGGGCTACCTGCCGCAGGAGCCGAAGCTCGACCCGGGCCTCACCGTGCGCGAAAACGTCATGCTGGGCGTGGCCGAGAAGAAGGCCAAGCTCGAGCGGTTCAATGAACTGGCGATGAACTATTCAGACGAGACCGCCGAGGAAATGGCCGAGCTTCAGGACCAGATCGATTCGGAAAACCTGTGGGACCTCGACAGCCAGATCGACGTGGCCATGGAGGCGCTGCGCTGCCCGCCCGATGATGCGGATGTCACCACCCTCTCGGGCGGCGAAGCCCGCCGTGTGGCGCTTTGCAAGCTGCTGCTCGAGGCGCCTGAAATGCTGCTGCTCGACGAGCCCACCAACCACCTCGATGCCGAGACCATCGCCTGGCTGCAAAATCACCTGATCGCCTACAAGGGCACGATCCTGATCGTCACCCATGACCGCTATTTTCTCGATGACATCACCGGCTGGATCCTCGAGCTCGACCGGGGGCGCGGCATCCCCTATGAGGGCAATTACTCGGCCTGGCTGGAGCAGAAGGCCAAGCGGCTGGCGCAGGAAGCGCGCGAGGACAAGTCCAAGCAGAAGACGCTGGAGCGCGAGCTTGAATGGATGCGCCAGGGCCAGAAGGCCCGGCAGGCCAAGCAGAAGGCGCGGATCAACGCCTATAACGAACTGGCCAATCAGTCCGAACGCGAAAAGATCTCCCGTGCGCAGATCGTCATCCCCAACGGCCCGCGCCTCGGCTCCAAGGTGATCGAGGTGGAGGGGCTTCAGAAAGCCATGGGTGACAAGCTCCTGATCGAGAATCTCAGCTTTTCCCTGCCGCCGGGCGGGATCGTGGGCGTGATCGGGCCCAACGGGGCGGGCAAATCCACGCTCTTCAAGATGCTGACCGGGCAGGAACAACCCGATGCGGGCGAGATCAGTTATGGCGATACGGTCGATCTCTCTTATGTGGACCAGTCTCGCGATGACCTGAAGGACGACGACAATGTCTGGGAGGCCATCAGCGGCGGTGCCGAGATCATCCAGCTTGGCGATGCGCAGGTCAATTCACGCGCCTATTGCTCTTCGTTCAACTTCAAGGGCGGGGACCAGCAGAAGAAGGTCTCGCTGCTTTCAGGGGGGGAGCGCAACCGGGTGCATATGGCGCGGCTTCTGAAGGAGGGCGGCAACGTGCTGCTGCTCGACGAGCCCACCAATGACCTCGATGTCGAGACGCTGCGGGCGCTTGAGGATGCGCTGGTGGATTTCGCCGGCTGCGCGGTGGTGATCAGCCATGACCGGTTTTTCCTTGACCGTATCTGCACCCATATCCTTGCCTTCGAGGGCGAGGCGCATGTGGAATGGTTCGAGGGCAATTTCGAGGATTACGAGGAAGACAAGAAGCGTCGCCTCGGGGCCGATGCGCTGGAGCCGAAGCGGCTGAAGCACAAGAAGTTCTCGCGCTGAGCCAGCGCTGTGGCACCGGCCTTCCACGCTTATGTGTGGCCGTAAGCCCTCGTTCAGGATCGGTCACGGATTGCTGATTCTCCTCCGAGCCATCTCGCGGCCGCAGAGCAATGCGCATCATCCCCGGTTGACGGTCACCGTGCTGTCGTTCCAAGCTGGCCATCAGGTTCAGTTGGCAGAAGGAGGGGCGTGGTGGCATTCAAATTCGTTCACACGGCGGATATCCATCTCGATTCCCCTCTGAAGTCCCTTGCGCTGCGTGATGAAGGGCTGGCCGAGCTTGTCGGCAATGCCACACGGGCCACATTCTCGCGGATTGTCGATCTTTGCCTTGCGGAAGAGGTCCAGGCCCTGCTGATCGCCGGTGATCTCTACGATGGCAGTCAGACCTCGATGAAGACGGCCCGGTTCCTCGCGCAGGAGATGGAACGGTTGGCGGGGGAGGATATTCCGGCCTTTGTCATCCGGGGCAATCACGATGCCGCCTCACGCATCACACGCGAACTCACCCTGCCGGACAGCGTTACGGTGTTTGGCGGAAAGGCCCGCGTCATCGAAACGCTCTGGCGTGATCATGCGGTTGCCGTGCACGGCATTTCCTATCGTGATCCCCACGCACCCGAAAGCCTGCTGAACCGGTTTCATCCCCCGGTGCCGGGGGCTTTCAACATCGGCCTGCTCCATACCTCTCTGGGTGGGGCACAGGGGCATGACCCTTACGCGCCCTGCGCCCTGTCGGAGCTTCAGGCCACCGGATTCGACTATTGGGCACTGGGGCATATCCACCAGCGCAGCGCCTATCCCGGTGTCAAGCCCGGCGCCACGACTGTCGTCATGCCGGGCATTCCGCAGGGGCGCGACATCGGCGAGGCGGGGCCGAAATCGGTGACGCTGGTCTCGGTGGCTGATGATGGGCGGATCGAGATGGAGGAGCGGCATCTGGCGGTGGCGCAGTTCGAGCGGCTCCCGGTGGATTGCGGCCAGCACTCGGATTGGCACACGTTGGCAGGCGCGCTGAAAAATGCGCTTCGCACGGCGCGCCGCGCGCATGCAGGCGAACATCTGATCGTGCGGCCCGTGCTGACCGGCGCGACGCCGCTGGCGTGGAAGATCGGGCGCGACATCGATGTGCTGCATGCCGAGGCTCGGAATGTCGCGGATGAGATCGGCACGCTCTGGATCGACAAGATCGAAATCGCGCTGGACATTGCTCCGGACACCTCTCCGGGTGGGGCAGTGGGGGAACTGGCCCGGATCATCCAGCAGTCAAGCCTGCCCCCGGATGCGCCGGCCATGCACGACGTGGTGGACCGCTTGCTCAAGCATCTCCCGCGAGAGTTGCGCGGCCTTCTCGGCGACAGCGAAGCGCAGACCGCCGCCGCCATGACCGAGATGATGCAGCAAGGGGCCATGGAGGTGCTCGCGCGCCTGGAAGAAGACGATGGTTGAGCCATGCGCCTGAACCGGCTTGACCTCACCCGATATGGCAGGTTCACCGATGTGAGCCTTGTCTTTCCGGCTCCAGACCCCGGCGCGCCCGATCTGCATTTGATCTATGGGGCCAACGAGGCCGGCAAATCCACCCTGCTGGAGGGCTGGCTCGATCTGCTGTTCCAGATCCCCGTGCAAAGCAGGATGGCGTTCCTGCACAGCTACCAGACGATGCAACTGGGCGCGGCGCTGGAGATTGACGGGCAGACCCATGATCTTCTTCGGGTCAAGAAGCGCGACAACTCGTTGCTCGATGCAAGTGGTGCGGCTCAGGGCGAAGCGCTGCTGCATGGCGGATTACGCGGGCTCGACAGGTCGTCCTATGCAGCGATGTTCTCGCTCAATCGACAGACCCTGCACGATGGCGGGGAGAGCATTCTGGCAAGCAAGGGTGATCTTGGCGAATTACTGTTCCAGGCCAGCGCCGGCCTGACCGATCTGGCGGTGCAGCTTGACGAGTTGCGCGAGGCAGCGGATGTCTTTCTCAACAAGACCGGGCGCAAGGGGATGCTGCGCGAGCTTGTCGCGGCCTTTGATGATCTGGGCAGGCAGATCAGGGAACTGGACACGGCTGCGGCTGAATACAGCCGCCTGTCGGCCGAAAGTGACAGGGCAGAGAAGGCATGGAGTGAGGCGCGGGAGGCTGTGCAGAGCGCACAGGCCGATGTGATCGAAACGGAGCGTCTGAGCGCTGCCATCCCGCTCCTGCCCCGGCTGGAGCGGCTTGATGCGCAGATTGCGGATCATGATGCCGTGCCCGAGCCGCTGGAGGGGTGGCTGGCCGAGCTTCCAGAGTTGGATCGTGCAGAGACCGCCCTTGCAACCCGGTTGGAATCCGCGAAGAACGCCGTGTCGGCGCTGGAAGCCGAAGGCAAGGCCTGCGCGCCCGATCAGCCCGTGCTCCATCTGCGCGAGGATATAGCGCATGCCGAAGGCCTGAAATCGGCCCATGACGAAGCCATCAAGGATTTGCCCCGCCGTCGCGCAGAGCTTGCCGCGAGCAGCATCGCGATGGAGCACTGCCTTGCGCGCCTCGGTCAGAGCGGAGCGGATCCGGCCAAACTCCTGCCCGAAGCGCGCATGCTGGGGCATATTCGTGATCTGATCGCGCGCAAGTCGGGCCTCGAGACAGCCCATGAGGCTGCAAATTCGGAACTGGAGAATGCGGGGGCGGGCCTTGAGCGCGCAACGCGACGCTTGCGCGAGGCCGGGGGAAGCCTTGCCGATCCTGGCGGGCTTGACGGCCTCGTGCAGAGCGTTCGCCGCGACGATCCGGTCGGCGCATATGACAGGGCGCAGGAAAGAGCCGAAGAAGCCGCTGCCGAAATGGACATGGCGCTTGCAAGACTGGCCCCCTGGACGGGGGACGCTGCTGCGCTGGCCGATCTGACACCGCCCGACCAGACTGCGCTCGAGCGGCTCGATACGGAGTTGACTGAGTCTCAGAGGCAGGCCGAGCGCGCGCAAGACCGGCTGGATCAGTTGAAACTCGGTCTCGATCAGGCCCGGGCGAAGCGAGATGCGATTGGTGCCACGAGTGTTGCGACCATCGAAGAAGCCGCACAGATCCGCTCACGCCGGGAGACTGCCTGGGCGGTTCACCGGGCGACGCTGTCAGAGGAGACGGCGGACCGTTTCGAAGAGGTGATGCGCCTCGATGATCAGGTCACGGTCACGCTTGCGCAGCAACGAGCCAATGTCGAGAAGGCGGCGGATGCGGATCGAAGCGTCGCCGAAGCCGAAAGGCAGATCAAGGTTGCGCAGGACGAGGTGGAGAGCACAAGGCGGCGGTGCGAGGCATGCGCCAAGGCTCTTGCGGAGTTCATCGCGTCTCTCTCCACCACGCTTCCCGCCGATATGGACATGGCGGCCTTCCGCGCCTGGCTGGATCGTCTTGAGGTGGCGCGAAAGGCCGGCGAGACCCATGCGCGCGCCCTGCGCGAACAGGTTCGCCAACAGCGAAATGTCGAGCGGGCGCGAGCCGAGCTTCTGAATGCCCTCAACGACATGGGCTGCGACTTGCCAGAGGGCAGCGGGCTCGCGCTGGCGCTCGAGACCGCGCAATCACTGCTTGATCGGGCGAGCCAGATCGAGGCTCTGAAAGAGACCGTGGCACAGGCGCGGCAAGACCTTGCCCGCCGCGAGGTGGCGCTACAGGCGGCGGAGGAGGCGCGGGCCGAATGGCAAACCGCCTGGCAAACGGCTTGCGCCGACACCTGGATGGCCGGTGCCGAGCCCGATATCGCCCAGATGCGCGAGATCCTCGATGCGCTTGACCAACTGCGCGAGCATCACCGGCAGGTCACCGACCTGACTCACCGCACGGACACCATGCAGTCCAATCTCGACAGATTCGAGCAGGCCGTTCGGGTGCTGGCCAACGGGCTCGAGATGGGTGCGGATGCCCCGGTGTCCGAGCTTTGGCGCGTAATCACGGCGCGCCTGCAGGATGCTGAACGCCGGGAAACACAGCGCGCCGACATTGAAAGGCGCCTGATGGCCGCCCGGCAAAGCCTTGGTGAGGTCGAGGAGACTGCAAGGCTACACGAGAGGCGCACCGCCGAGTTTGCCCGTCACTTCGAGGTTTCGGGCTGGGCGGAGGCACGCGATGCGCTGATGCGCGCCGCGGAGCTTTCGAAATTGCGCGCCGCACGGCGCGACCTGGCTGATGATCTGTGCGCCCGCATGCGCTGCAACACGGTTGAAGAGGCCCGCGCCAGACTTCAGGATGACGACGCCGACGCGCTTGTCGCGCGCGCAGAAAGTCTGCGGGTCGATCTGGAAAGGCTACGTGCTACCCAGGAAGAGGCGCAGGACATGTTCCGCAGGGCTCGCGAGGCGGTCGAGGCTGTGGGCGGTGATGATGCGGTGGCGCGGCTGGAAGAACAGCGCCAGACGCTTCTTTTGCAAATGGAAGAGGGAGCCCGGCACCATCTGCGCCAGCGTCTGGGTCTTCTTGCCGTCGATGCCGCGCTCAGGCGTTACCGCGATACGCACCGAAGCGGCATGCTGGAGCGTGCGTCCGAGGCTTTTCGCATAATGTCACGGGAGAGTTATTCGGGGTTGGCGGCGCAACCAGACGGTGCCCATGAGACCCTTGTGGCGCTGGCGGCTGATGGGGGCTCGAAACATGCAGATCAGCTTTCAGACGGCGCGAGGGCGCAGCTTTACCTGGCCTTGCGCATTGCCGGATATCACGAGTTCGCCCGGAAGAATGGCCCGGTGCCCTTCATTGCGGATGACATCATGGAAAGCTTCGACGATGACCGCGCCGCGGCGGCTTTCGGTCTTCTGGCGACGATGGCCCAGACCGGCCAAGTGATCTATCTGACCCACCATGCGCATCTGCGAGACATGGCAAGAGAGATCTGTCCGGCTGTTCACATTCACGAATTGCCCGCGTAGGGCGCAGCCCCCTGCGTTTGATCTCCATGCGCCAGCACGACGATTCCGGCTTGCAGATCTGCGGGGTGTCTGGTGAGAGGCTGGACAACGACCCAAGCGGGGCTCGTTACGGCTGCTTCCTTCCGGACCTGACCGGGTTGGCGAGGCGCTCGCCCGCGCCAACCTCTCGACCTCAGAGATAAGCTCACCAGAGCAGATTCGCAAGAGCCGGTCAGCCAGGGCGGTGCAATCCGGTTGCGCCATGGCCGAGCCTGGCGCTCGTGCCGGAGAAAAGCCCTGTCTGGTTCTTCGACGAAAACTATGCTTGCTGGATGACGGGACTGCCGGAAAATCCGCCCGAAAAGGTAACATCATGACCCGCCGACATGAACTCGACTGGCTTAGGGTGCTGCTCTTTGCCTTGCTTGTGCCGCACCATGTCGCCGTCGGCTTTGTCGATTGGGGTGTCGATATCTACCGCTTTGTGAACAATCAACTGGCGGGTG